>JANQPS010000922.1 GCA_028285365.1 Thermoanaerobaculia bacterium
GTACCGAGCTCGAGCCGGGCCTGGAGCTCACTCAGGTCGCCAGTCCGCTCGGGGTCTTGCTCATTATCTTCGAGAGTCGGCCGGACGCCGTGATCCAGATCGGCTCGCTCGCCTTGCGCACTGGAAACGGTGTCTTGCTCAAGGGTGGCAGTGAGGCGCTGAACTCGAATCGGGTGCTGACGGGTTGCCTGCGCGCTGCTCTCGAGAGTGAAAGCCTCGCCGCCGATGCCGTCGTGGGAGTCGAAGGGCGGGAAGCTGTCGCCGAGCTCCTCGACTGCGATCACGACATCGATCTCATCATTCCGCGAGGCTCCGGCGAGCTCGTACGTCAGATCCAGTCGTCGACCCGGATCCCGGTTCTCGGTCACGCCGAAGGCGTCTGCCATGTCTACCTTCACTCCGACGCCGACGTGGACAAGGCCGCTCACATCCTGCTGGACGCCAAGTGCGGCTACCCGGCGGCGTGCAACGCAGTCGACACATTGCTGGTGCACCGTGACGTGCTCACCCGACTCGACGAGATCACGGCGCCGTTGCGCACCGCCGGAGTGACCTTGCGAGCTGACTCCGAGTCTGCTGCTGTGCTGCCCGACTCGGAGCCCGCTGATCAAGACGAGTGGGGACGCGAGTACCTCGACCTCGTGCTCGGTATCAGGGCCGTGTCAGGTCCTGATGAGGCCATTGAGCACATCCACACCTACGGCAGCGCGCACACCGACTCGATCCTCACCGAGGACAGAAAGGTCGCCGAGTCGTTTCTCGAGACGGTCGATTCGGCTTCGGTGTTCTGGAATGCCTCAACTCGCTTCGCCGACGGATTTCGCTACGGCCTCGGTGCCGAGGTGGGGATCTCGACCGGTCGGATCCACGCGCGAGGGCCGGTGGGCGCCGAAGGACTCTTGACCACCAGGTGGCTCCTGCGAGGTCAGGGGCAGGCAGCAGGCGACTTCGGACCGGAAGGACGCAGCTACAGTCATCGCGACCTGCCGACCGATTGAGTCGGGCCGCACAACAAGAGCTCAGGTACAGGAGTTGAGAGACATGGCGAAGAAGGGACTTTTGAGGCTCGTGATGGTCGGGCTGGCGTTCGGATTGATCTTCGGAGTGCTGGCCGGCTGCGGGGCGAGCGATCAGAACGACGCCGACTCGTTCGAGGGAGACGACCTGGGTGTCGTCACCGAGATCAAGCGTCTGCAGTCACTGTACCTGCCGATGCGCGACGGGGTGCGAATTGCGCTGGACCTCTGGCTACCGGAAGGCCTCGAGCCGGGTGACGAGGTGCCGACGTTGATTCGCATGACGCGGTACTGGCGAGCGCAGGGCATCGTGGAGGCCATCGGACCCGACGGCGACATCACCAAAGACTCGAACTTCTCTACAGCTCAGCAGCTGGGTGAGGCGGGTTACGCCTACGTGATCGTCGATGCCCGCGGTACGGGGGCGTCTTTCGGATCCCGTCGCTACGAGCACACGGCAGACGAGATCCGTGACTACGGTCAGGTCGCTGACTGGATCGCCGCACAGCCCTGGTCGAACGGACGCGTGGGCTCGTTCGGGGTTTCCTACGACGGGACGACCGCCGAGAACATCGCGATCAACCAGAGCCCGGCTGTCCGCGCCATAGCGCCGCTCTATCCGGACTGGAACGCCTTCGACCACCTCCTCTATCCGGGCAACGTCTTCCTCAATTTTTTCACCGACGACTGGGGCCACGCGGTGGGACGCATGGATGCCAACGACATCTGTGGCCTTCAGGGAATCGAGGACGAGGAACAGTGCAAGGCGACGCGAACTCAGGTCACCGGGGTCAAGCCTGTGGACGAAGACACCGACGGATCGTTGCTCGCCGCGGCCATCGCCGAGCATGCGGGGAACGTCGCAGTGGGTGAGGCGGCGCGTGAGATCGAGTTCCGTGACGACTCGTTCGGCGGCGTCGTGGGACCGGTCGACAGATTGTCGATGCCCGCGCATCATGCCGAAGAGCTCGAGGGCTCCGGCGCCGCCATCTTCTCGCGAGTCGGCTGGCTCGATGCCGCCACCGCCAACGGTGCCTTGAGCCGTTTCAACACGCTCGACAATCCGCAGCAGGTGATCATTGGCGCCTTGTCGCACGGTGGTGGCTTCGACACCGACCCCTTTGCGCCGATAGAAGAGCCACCGGTTCCGAGTCGCGACGAGCAGACTGCAGAGCGCCTCGCCTTCTTCGATCGCCACCTCAAGGACGGCTCGAGATCCCGGTCCGGCGAGCCGGCCAAGAGCATCCGCTTCTTCACCATGGGTGCGCGGGAGTGGCAAGAGACCACGGTGTGGCCGCCGGAGGGTTACGCCTCGCGGACCTACTACCTCGCCGACGGCGGAGTCCTCAGCACCGAGACGACGTCGGCCGTCGACGGTAGCGACACCTATACGGTCGACCGTACCGCGACTTCCGGTAGGACGACCCGCTGGCACACGAACATGGGTGGCGGCGACGTGATCTACGGTGATCGGGCCGAGCAGGGAGAGAAGCTCTTGACCTACACCACCGAACCACTCGAGAACGCGCTCGAGGTCACAGGTCATCCGATGGTCACGCTGTTCGTCAGCTCCAGCCTGGACGACGCTGCAGTCTTCGTTTACCTCGAAGACGTGGCACCCGACGGTCAGGTCACCTATGTCACAGAAGGGCAGCTGCGGGCACAGTCCAGGAAGGTCGCCGACGTCGAGCCGCCGTATTGGCACCCTGGCCCGTATCGCACGTTCGAGCGCGCTGACGCGCAGCCCCTCGTACCTGGCGAGGTGGTCGAGCTCACCTTCGATCTCTGGGCCACGTCGGTCGTCTTCGATGCCGGACACCGCATCCGCATCGCCATCCCCGGCGCCGACGACGGAAACTTCGCCCACTATCCGTATGGAGGTGACGAGGCCCCGGTTCTCAGCGTCGAGCGCAACCGTAGGCTCCCGTCACGGATCGTGCTACCGGTCAAGGAGCGCTGAGGACACCCTTCAAGTGTTCAGAGGTCTGTGGTGACGGCTGATCACACCAGGGCGGGTGCTCGCCACTGGGGATATGATGGTTGCCACTTTTCGTCAGCTTGATTCGGGCCGGAAGGCGGAAAGCGACCGGCCTGCGATCCGCTTCTGATCCGTTCCTGGATTTTTTGGAGGTTGCTTGCTTTGCTCAAGTCCATTCGCATCGTTTGTGCACTGATCGTCTCGCTCCTCGTGGCGCCCGGATGGGTAGGCGCCCAGACCTCGGAACCCGACTACGTACCCGAGTCCGTCGCGTACAAAGGTCGGGTCCTGGATGCCGACGGCAACCCCGTCGATGACACTCTGAGCTTGACGGTGCGCTACTTCGGTAGCGAAGGCAACCTGCTCGGCAGCGAGTCTCTCGGCGCGGTCATGGTTGCGGATGGTCGCTTCACCACGGCCTTCGGCAAGGGTGAGCTGGTCTTGGAGGGTTACACCAACTTTCGTCAGATGATGGAGGAGAACCCCGAGGTCGACGTGGAGATCGTCCTGGGAGGTGTGACTCAGAGTCCGCGGGTGACCTTGCTGCCTGGCGGTCACTCGCCAGCGACCATCGCTGCTCTCGCTGGCTCCATGCCCCAGGGTCCGCAGCAAAAAGGCTTCAATGCCAAGCGGGTGAGCACGGCGGTCAAGGCGGTCACCCTCCAGCCTGCTGGAGCGGGCATGCAGGCCAACGCTGCAGTGGGTACCAGCTGGACCAATCCCTTCGAGGTCAACGTCTCCTACCTGGGCAAGAGCAAGCCGGTGCGCGAGTTGCCGACGATTCCACTCGATCGTCGACCCGACTTCGAGCCGGAGGAAGTCAATCGCCCTCGTCACGGCGTGCTCTACGACGAGAACGGTCGGCGTTTCGGAACAGGACTCCCGACGTCTCCAGACTCGCTCATCGATCGGAGCGAGGCTGCTGGTGGTACCAACCCGGCTCCAGGCCTGACGTTTCAGTTCGAGGGCGTGGGCAACGTCAACGGAGTTCTGCCTCCCGACACGGAGGGCACTGTTGGGCCGAACCACTACATCCAGGTCGTCAACCTATCGTTTGCGATCTACGACAAGACGGGCTCTGGTACGCCGATCGCGGGACCAGTCAACAACAACAGTCTGTGGGACGGTTTCACCGGGCCTTGTGACAACGACAACAGCGGTGACGCCATCTTCCTCTACGACGAGGAGGCTGATCAGTACATCCTCACCCAGTTTGCGGTCAGCACTGGAGAGGCGGTCTGTTTTGCCATCAGTACGACCAACGATCCAACTGGTACCTATCACTTGTACCAGTTGGATACCCAGCGGTTCCCGGACTACTTCAAGGTGGGTGTTTGGCCGGTCGCGACCAACAACGCCTTCTTCCTGACGACCAACTCCGGTTTCCCGATGCAGTACGACGTCTACGCGGTCGATCGCGAGAACATGCTGCAGGGTAACCCGGCACGTCCGGCACAGTTTTTCCAGAACTTTCCGAACCTGTTCATGCCGGCGGACGTCGACGGCGACGCCCCTCCGGCGGACTCGCCCGGTCTGCTCTATACCTTCCTGGCGGATGGCGAGACCTACTTCGGCAACCCGCCGCCGGCCGAAGACAGCATCGACCTGTACGAGTTCGACGTCGACTGGATCACTCCGTCCAACAGTACGTTCACTCTGGCAGAGCGCTTCACCCCGACCATGGGTGGCCTGGCTCCCTACAACTGGACTGTCTGTGGATTCTTTGAGAGCGACTGTCTGCCGCAGCCTGGCACTAGCGTCGGTATCGACAGTGCGTCGTGGTGGCCGATGCAGCGACTCGTCTACCGCAACTTCGCTGAACACGAGAGTCTGGTCGGATCCTGGACCGTCGATACCGGGGCCGACATTGCGGCCGTCAGATGGTTCGAACTGCGTCGCGCGGCGGCAGCAGGGCCAGGCAGCGGATGGACGATCCACCAGCAGGGAACTCATTCGCCCGACGACACGAATCGCTTCATGCCGTCGATTGCCATGGACGGCGACGGCAACATCGGACTCGGCTACAGCGTCACCTCGGGTGCGGTGTTTCCGGGAATTCGCTATACCGCGCGCGAAGCCGGTGATCCGCTCGGAACCCTGCGCGCCGAGCAGACGATGATCGACGGCTCCGGAGCCCAGACGAGTGGCTTCAATCGATGGGGCGACTACTCGTCCATGGAGCTCGATCCGATCGACGACTGCACCTTCTGGTTCACCACCGAGTACGTGGAGACGACTGGCTCGGCGCCGTGGCAGACTCGGGTCGGCGCCTTCAAGTTCCCGGGTTGTGGTGGCCTGTCGATCAGTCCGACGGCCCAGTCGATCTGTGTGCCGGATGACGGCGTTTACCAGATCGAGCTGCTCGAGGCTTTCGAAGGAACGACCGATCTTTCGGTCGGCAGTTGTCCCGGGACCAGCTGCATGTTCTCGGTCAATCCGGTGATCAACCCGGACACCATGAGCACGCTCACCGTTGGTGGTGCCACGGCCGGGGACTATGACTTCTCCGTCACCGCTACCGATCAAGGTGATCCGTCGAATACCAAGACCGTCGATCTCGGGCTGACCGTGTTCGACGCGGTTCCGACCACTCCCGCGCTGACCGGACCAGCGGACGGTGCGACCAACGTCGACTTCAACGACGTCGTCTTCGGGTGGACCGGAACGGGTGCCGAGCAGTACGTCATCCAGATCGCCACTGACGCCGGCTTCTCGAACCTCGTGGAGGAAGAGACCACTGAGCTCACCGCTTACGCGACCACGCTCGACTCTGCGTCGACGTACTACTGGCGGGTGCAGGGCGCCAACGTCTGCGGCGACACGCCGTACTCGGAGGTGTTCTCGTTCCAGACTCGCGCCGCACCTGGAGACTGCCTCCCGGGCGAGGAACAGGTCAGCCTGTTCTTCGATGATCTCGAGTCCGGTGCAACGGGTTGGACCAGCAGTGGAACGCAAGACACCTGGCAGCTGAACGGAACCCGGGTCAACAGCGGCAGCAATGCCTATTGGGCTGAGGACGTCGACTCGGTGAGTGACCAACAGCTGGTGACACCGCCCATCATGCTCGACGGCGCCAACCCAACGCTGAGCTTCTTCAACTACCAGGAGATCGAAGATCAGTTTGGTGGTGGAGCCTGTTGGGACGGTGCCGTCCTCGAGATCAGCATCGTGGGCAGCGGCACCTGGACGCGGCTCGAGAGCGAGCTGCTGACCGATCCGTACGACGGTCCGATCGGGGATGGCTTCGACAATCCGCTGAGTGGCGAGAACGCCTGGTGTGGTGATCCGCAAGACTGGCTGGAGTCGGTCGTCGACGTTGCCGCATGGATGGGTGAGGAAGTCCAGTTCCGCTTCCGCCTGGCCACCGACAGCTCGGTGAGCCACCCGGGCTGGTGGATCGACGACATCGGCGTCAACGCCTGCGAGGCGACTTCGCTCTTCGAGTCGTCGTTCGACAACGGCGGCCTGAGCGAGTGGGACTCGTTCTTCCCGATGCCGTAACGCTGTCGGCTTGCCTGAGTAGATGAGCTGAGCCTCGGCGGATGGCCGCCGGGGCTCAGTTGCGTTTGAGGTGAGTGAGGCTCCTCGAACCCGAGATAGCTAATGGATCGTGCGTATTTCAGGGCGATTGAGCGAAGCTTTGGTCGTGTCCTCAACTCTCTTGACACCGAGCTTTCCGCGGCTGAGAGACGAGAGGTCGCGGGGTTCATTGAAGTGGGCGAGTATGGTGTAGCCCTTGAGACTCTTAGCGCCCTGCTGGTAGAGGAGGACAAGAGAATCACAGCGGCGATACTTGCGGAAATCGTCGGGTTGGCAGCAACCATGGGTATCGACCATGATGCTGCTACCAAGCAGCTCGAGCGCTTAGTGGTCTCTACCTGACGTCTGGCTAGAGCGTTCGGTGACTAGGCGATGGTGCCATGAAGATCTGCCGAAAGGCCGTCTACAGAACAGAGAGCGGCTTTGTGCATTGCGCGCCAGGAACTCCGCGTGATGAACTCAGATCTGACTCCAAAACTGTTGCTGGCTGAGGAATCTGACTGGGATCCGAGTAGGTTCAAGAGCCTACTCGAAGCATCTGTCCGGGCCATTGACCGCAGTAGTGTTGATTGGGACAGCGGAGCCGGTGAAGAGTGGGCTCGAGTGGTCGTAGGAACTCAGGTTGCTGCTCTCCTCTGGTCGCGAGTTCCTTTTGCTTTTACAGGTTTGAAGTACGCGAAGGCTCTTGTACCTGTGATGGCTAGCTACGCTGTTCAGTGCGAAGTCCTTGCTGACTGGGACGCAGTGGAGTTTGTGGTCGATTTGAGTGTTGTCGAGTCGATAGCAGGGCGCTGCGTTGCTAGTGCGTTCGACTCACGAGGCTTCTCCGCCAACGATCTTTGGTGGGCGACGATTTAGCACGCAGCGGTGGGTTCTCAGGGGCTCGTCCACTAGGGTTCGGTGCTTTGGATCGGGGTTCTGTACAGCTCGACTGCTGGAAGCGGGCATTCGACCTGTTTCGCCGGTCTCATCGCTCCCCTTGGAGTTGAGTCCATCGATAATCCGTGCGGTGAGGCGGGGGAGAGGGCGACTCACCATGACGTAGGTACGGACAAGGTTCAGCGCTGGACAGCTAGGCGACGCAGCGTTTGGTACGGTTCGGGGCGAGTCGTCGGATTGCGGCTCAGCGCGGCTCCCTGCCTCGACAATTCGTCCTCGCGAGTCCGCCGGCACGGCGTCGCGCCTCCCGCCCCGGGACGCAGCGTG
>JANQPS010000944.1 GCA_028285365.1 Thermoanaerobaculia bacterium
GACGCTGCAACGTGGTCGGGCAGGTGACGTCTTCTGTGTGACGGGGACCTGCACCGAAGGCGCGCTTCGGCCGCCGGCGGGTGAGGCGGTTCTCGCCGAAATCGACGGTCGGCAGTATCCGGCTCGCCCCACAGTGGTTGCGGGCTGGGACCGAGATGGCGACGACCAGTATCCGCCGTTCGACGAAGACGATCGCACGGTGTTGAAAGGCTCGGATCAGAGCCACGCCTTTTCTATCGCCCGCGGCTATCTACGCATTGCCCATCTCGAGGCGGTGGACTTTGCACAGAGCTGTCCGTCCTCGGGTGGGTTCATCGACAACGTCGTGGCCGGGGAAGGCGTGTCCACCGGAGTCTGGGTGCACGACGTCGAGACCGACGGCATCCTGCAGGACTGTCCGGACAGCTCGGGCCGGATCTGGTTCGAAGGGTTTGGCGCCTGGGCTCACGTCAACATCGAGAACTGCCTCATCGACAACCAGGGCGGCTATCTCACAGTCCGCGGAAGCGGTGGCCCCGGGCCGTGGCGAATGGCGCAGTGCACGGTTCGCTCGCACGGGGCCGATGGGGCGGAAGGCACCTTCCTCGCGAAACCCTGGGGCGGATGGAACGCCGCGGAAGGCTCGTTGAGGTTCGAGAACAACCTCTTCGACTGCAACTCAGACGTCTGGGAAGGAGCGTGTCACGGGATCAATCTGGCTCAGTGCACCCAGAACGTCGAGATCCGCGGCAACCGCTTCGTCGACTACGCGAGCATGGTGGGGGTTCAGGGGTATGCCTCCGGCTACACCTGTGACGGCCCGGTGACCAACGTTCTCATCGACAGCAACGTTCTCGAGAGCACCAATGGCCTCGGTGCGGTCTGTGTCGGTCTGAGCGACAACCACGCACCGGCCGGCTATGGCTGGCGAAAGATCGAGATCTACAACAACACGTGTCGCTGGTCGGGCAGCTCGAGATACGAGGACTGCTTTCGACTGTTTGGGGGCGAGGCTCAGGAAGACGCTTCCGTGACCGTCGTGGGCAACACTTGCCACGGTCGGGCGCACGACGTCGGGACCAGGGCCGGAATTCACGTCGACAGCAGTGCTCCTGAGGTGTACGTCTACAACAACGTGATCGACGGTGAGAGCACTCAGCCGACCGTCAGGATTCCTGAAGGCGCCAACTGGCACGCCGACGGCAATGTCTACATCGGTGGAGGATGGCAGGTGGGGGAGCGCGGTTTCTTCGTGATGAGCGACTGGCGCGCCGCGAGCGGCGGCGACGAGAACAGTCGTCTCTGCCAGCCCGAGTACGTCGACGAGCCTGGAGATCTCCACCTGTCACCCGCGGATCGGTGTGCCCGGGGTCGAGGTGTCGACGTTTCGGAGTACGTCGAGATCGATCGTGACGGCGAGCCCCGCGCCCTGGATATCGGATCGGACCAGGTCGTCGAGGCGCCTGGTCAGAACTGACAGCTGTCGCATCCTCAGCTGACGTCTCGACGTCGATCATCGGTGGCGGCACTCACGCTGACACTGACACTGGCCGTGGAACTTCCGCGCGCCCCGGTGAGTCGAAGGGACGAGAACCCTGACGACGACCCTGGCGGAAGGCCTGGTGTGAGGAGGCGGTGGCGTGTGGCAAGAGCATTCGGTTCGACGTCTTGGGCGGCCGTCTCGAGCAAAGCTGACACCCGGCCGACGACTGGCTTTTCGGTGGCTGCGGAGACGGCTTATGCACTGCGTCGTTGGGTTGTGTTGGAGCGTTTGGGGCTCCGGGGTAGTGCTAGCGCAGTCCGGCAGCATCGGACTTGTCGGGGCCACGCTCGTGGACGTGGAGAAGGGTGAGCTCGTTCGAGCCGACCTCTGGATTCGCGACGGCAAGATTGCTGCGATTGGTGAACACCCGCCGGACTTCGAGGGCTCGACTCTGGACGTCAGCGGCCGGTGGATCGTGCCTGGACTCCGCGACATGCACGTTCACGCCGTCATGAACCAGGCGTTCGGCGCCCAAGAGATGTTGGGGCCCGGCAAGATCGCGAAGCGCTCCCTGTTTGCTGGCGTCGTTGGCGTTCTCGATCTGCTCAACACCGAGAACTTCATCTTCGGATTCCGGAATCGCCAGCGCGAGAATCCTCTGACTTCCCCTGGAGCCGAGATCTTCGCGGCCGGAGCCGTCATCGCGGCACCGGGAGGTCACGGCACCGAGTATCCGGCTCCAGCACGGGAGGTGAGCCGCGCCAAAGACGCTCGCCGACAGGTGCGGGACCTGGCGGAGAAGCGCCCCGACGTCGTCAAGATCATCCACGACCGCCTGACTCCAGAACAGCAGGCCGCGACCTTTCGTCCGCCGCGCCCTTCGATCGACGAGGCGACTTTTGCCGCGGCGGTCAAGGCAGCGTCCGAGGCAGGGCTGCCGAGCGTGGTCCACGTTCGCACATGGGAGAACGTGAGAGACGCGGCGCGGGCCGGGGCCACGGCGGTGACACACCTTCCGAGTACTCCCGTGCCGCCGGAGATCGTCGATCTCTTGGCCACGACGGGAACCGTGGTCATCCCGACCCTCGCGGTAGCCGACCCCTCGCTGGTGACGCGGCCGGAGCTCTTGGAGTCGTCGCTCATGGTGCGTCTGACGAGCCCGGCGATCAGGGAGTCGTATCGCAACTTCGAGATCGATGGATCACGGATGGTCGACGGTCTGGAGCGCGCCATGAAGAACCGATTCGAGACGATGAGAAAGCTCTCTCGAGCCGGTGTTCCACTGGTCGCCGGAACGGATGCCGGGAACGTCCTCACGGTTCATGGCTACTCGCTGCATCGAGAGCTGACCCTCATGGTGGAGGCAGGGCTATCACCTTGGCAGGCGCTTGCCAGCGCGACCGTGAACGCCGGTGAGCTTCTCGGTCGAGGGTGGGGACTCGAGAGTGGGGACGAAGGTTCGGTCCTCGTGCTCGGGGCTTCCCCGATAGAGGACATCGGCAACACCGAGACGATCGAGGTCGTGATCCAGCGCGGCATCGTCGTAGACCGCGACCGACTCCTGGATTCCTGAGGTACCTTCCTCAGGTGCTGGTCAGGAAGACCGGGTCGTGATCTTGGCGAGCCCGGTCTCCGAGAGGGTTCGTCCTGGAGTCCTGCTCACGGCGGTCCGATAGGCGGCTTCGGCGTCTTCCAGTCGATCGAGCTTGGTGAGCTCTTCGCCGAGCAGCTCGAAGGCCGGCTTGACCGCCCCTGGTGGTCCGAAGCCGAACGGCAGCGATTCGGCCAGATCTGCGCCGCTCGCGAGCAACTCGGCTCCTTCGTCGTGCCGGCCTTCCGCAACGTCGACGAGCCCGGCGAGCTGGACGAGCTGAGAGCGCTCACTCTGGTTGTTGGAGTCGCGATACTCCGTGAGCAGGGACTTCGCCGGAGCGAGGTCACCCTGGCGGAGTGCTGCGAAGGCGTCGGTGAGGGCGTACTGGAGCTGGTTGCGGGAGCGGTCCGGGAAGCTCGACTCCTCTTCGGGTGGAATCTCCGCTGTCCAGCGACTGGTGAGCGACCAGTCTTCGGTGTCGACGATGTGACGTGCGCGCATGCTCACGAAGTAGCCAGGAGTCCGGCCGGTGGGATCCTCCTGAACGCGCTCGTGGCAGAGGTCCATCAGCGTTTCCGCGTCGGCGACCTCGCCGCGCTGGAGGTGACCGTAGTGCAGCCAGGCCGCGTAGTGACCGCAGAGGCTCGGCGGCTTGCCCTGATCGGCCAACTGGGCGTCCTGAGTGTCGCGAGCTCGGATGTTGCCTTCGACGACCTCGTCCCACATGCCGAGCGCCAGGAAGATGTGGGTTGTCATGTGCTGGGCATGGGCGGCGTTGGGCGCGACGTCCGCGTACACCCGAGCAGCAGGAAGCCCCAAGGGGGCGTGAATCGGATCGTCGTAGGAGTGGATCAGGTAGTGAGCAGCGCCCGGGTGCTGCGGGTTGGCGTCGAAGACCGGCTGGGCGACCGCGGCCGCACGCATGTAGGTGGCGAAGTCTCGTTGGCCATTCACCGAGCCCAGGATCGACAGCGAGTGCAAGGCTCGCGCCTCGTGATCGTCCGGATACGCCGCCTGGAGTGCGGCCATGTGCTCCATGTACGCGCGGTCGGTCTCGGTCTTGGTTCCGTCCGCAAACAGGGCCTCGACGGCGTCCA
>JANQPS010000985.1 GCA_028285365.1 Thermoanaerobaculia bacterium
TTGCTGACCGCCATCGTAGCCCCGACCATCTGCTCGAAATGCAAGCGCCAGCCATCGTGCTCGGTGGACGAACCGAACAGGAAGACGTCGTCGTTCAGCCGCAGAGGTTTGCTGCGCACCGGCCCGAGCAGACCGCCGTCGAGCCGGCTGGCTGGGCTCCAGGTGGCCCCGGCATCGGAAGATGCCTTCCACTCACCCCACCACTCACGCGGGTTCGGGCCGACCTTGTAGAACAACAGCAGCCGCCCGTCCGACCGTTCGAAGAGAACCGGGTTCCAGGTCGGATACCTCGTCGAGCCCCCCGGTTGGACACCGTCGGCAACCTCCTCCGGCGGGCTCCAGGCATCACCTGGATCGCGCCTCGACAACCAGATCCCCACACTCGGATCGCCCTCGTCCTTGCCACCGAAGAAGGCGGACACCAGCAGCCCGCGATCGTCACCCGCTGCGGTGATCTCCACGATCGTCGACGCGTGACAGCTCGGGAAGGGGGCGCTCTCGTACAAGAAACCTTCTTCGACGATCGCACTCCCCGCTGAGGCTCGAGCTCCGACTCCGGGCGCCAACCAGCCCATCGCGGCCACGCCGATCCAGAGTAGGCCAGAGAGTCGCGTGCCGCACCAAGTCCGGCCCGAAACCGTGCGCGAGTCGTCTTCCTTCTTGGTGTCCCGCAGCCGTCTCGTCATTACTGTTCTCACCGTATGTGTTCCGTCTGCTGTCGCCTCACCGTTCGCCCGCAACCAGGGCCGGCGTCATCGCGAGCGTCTGATCCATACCGGCGACGTCCACCCTCGCACGGGACGCCCGTCGAGCTCGTCCTCGAGCTCGACCCGGAGGTAGTACGCGCCCCACTCTTCGGGGCGTCTGAAGTCGAAGTTCTGCTGGAGCTCGAGATCGAGCTCGTCCCAGCGCACGACCGTCGTCCACTCTCCACGTTCGTCGACGCCCACGACTTCGGCATAGCGCATCTTGCTGGGCGAGAAGACCTCCGCGCGGCCACGCACCTTGCGAGTCGAGACCGCGGCTTCGCCCCCCATCTGGACGTCTTCGAGCTTGAAGTCCATCAACAACCGGGTGCCGGTCGTTGCATAGGTCCGGCGGGCCGCGATGGCATCGAACACGGCTTCCCGGGAGAGCTCGGGCGCAAGCACGGCGGTCAGCCCGAAAGACGGCAGGCCAGGCTGAGCCTGATGGTTGTCGGAACCGCCGACGACGCCCAGGATCTTGCCGGCTGCCCAGGCGTCGCGAGCGTAATGCGGACCGTCGGCGCTTCTCGACGAGGTCCAGGCCACTTGCTCGTGAGCCAGCAGGTCCTCGGGAGCGAAGAACTCGGACTGACCGTGACCCGAGTAGATCTCGAGCGCCGGCCTCAGTGCGTTGGCATCCGCCCCCTGCCAGTCGATCGCCGGTCCTCCGACTACCGTATCGAGCGGCACCATCTTCGGCATGGTCCGCAGGCCGGGCCTTCCCGGCGCCGCCGGCCTGTGCGCCCACTGGATACCCAGGTGGTGGGGAACGGTCAGCGCCTGTCCCTCCTCGAGGAGATCCCACAGGCCCTCTATGGTTCCTGCTTCGAACTCCGGAATAGGACGTCCATCGAGGCCACGAAAGTAGACGTTGTGATGGCCGTCGCGCAGGCTGCACTCGTAGCCGAGCAGCGTGACGAACTCCCCAGGTTCGTTGAAGTCGCGCACTCGCTCTTGGATCTGACTCCACTCTTCTGGAGCAATGCCAGGCCCCAGACCTTCACCGAAGAGGGGGCCGTCATCCCCGGAGTGCTCGGTGGACGCAAAAAAGTCGAGTCCGGAAACGTCACGGGCGTACGCGAAGTCGCCCGCGCCGATGCCGTCTTTGCTGATCCTGGAGTGACTGTGGAGATCGCCCCAGTAGACCTGCAGCGGGCGCTTGCGATGTAAGACACGAATGGGGCCACCTATGGCAGTCAGGGTTGCACCTTCGCCGCGAGCAGAAGCTGCGCTACCAGGGGCGCTGTCGCCTACGGTCTGCGCCGTAGCCACCGGCACGGCGACGCTCGGTCGGCGTGGCCTGAAGCTCAGCTCGACCAAACCCGGCTCACCCTGAGCGAGATCCACCGTCAGCGGCGAGCTCGTGACTCCGGCAACACTCAGGGAGACCGCCCGGCGAAGTGACGTGATCGGATTGTCGAGGGCGTCGAAGAGCACCACCGTGAGCCGACTCTCGCGGCCGACCAGAGCTTCGCTGGGTGCCACGACACGAACCTTCGCGAGCGCCGCCGGTGCGACCTCGTACTCGATCTCCGCGACGATCCGCGGGCCGTCGCCTTCGCCCGGAACTCGCTTCGAGACGACGATGACGTCCTGGCCCGCGACAACTGGCGCCGTCGTGTTCGCAAATCGGACGACGAACGTGTCGTCCGGGCGCACACGCCCGCCATCCAGCTCCAGGCGCAGACGATGTCGAAAACGCTCCATCTCGCCGCGCCGACTCCGTCGGTCGATCGAGAGCTGTCCCCTGAGTCGCTTCTCCTTGCCGCGCGAGGAGATCAGCTGGATCGAGGCGTAGTGGGGAGCGGTCGGGTCCTCGATCTGGACGTCCTTGACGAACGGGAACGGCTCCGCGAACCAGGCCTTCGGGAAGTCGACCGAGAGCACCTCACCTCGCCCGAGTCCCTCAGCACCGGGAGAAAAACGGAGCTCATAGTCGGCAATGGCGCCAGCTTCGATCCGTTCTGGCACGAGACTTCCCTGAGAATCCTGGACGGCGGCGACCATCGACGCGGTCGACATCGCCAATGGCGCGGCAACAACGTAGAAGAGCCAACTCGTGGGTCGGGGTGGCAAGAACTTGAGCATCGTGGGATCGGCGGTCAGGCTAGCATGCTCACCTCCACCCAAAGTCTTCGCTCGAACGTCATCCCCCAGTCGCGGTCCGCGTTCATCTCGGGGACATCCTGGGGATGACTCACAAGGCCCGGTCGTGTTATGAAACAGCGCGATCGGGGCGATAAACTGATCGATCGTACAGTTTTAACCGTATCCAGCAGTCACTCAGGAATCAGAAGAAACGGCCTGCTCACACGTACCCGTCACGAGCAACGCCACCGGGAGCGGTCGGCAGCCTCGAGCCTCGACTCCCTCCTTCCCCCCGAGACAACCCGAGATCCCCCTGTGAACTCCAAGACCTCAGGCGACCGCCTGTTCTTCGACGCCGAGCTGCTCGCCTCGGACTTCTCACTCTTTCCGAGCTCGGTCGGCCCGGCCGTTCCCAACGACATCGAAGGCCTGGTCGACGAGAAGCAACTGAGCGAACGCCTGCGCGAGCTGCGCGCTCTGGGCGTCGACGAGTACGTCCAACGAACCGTCGCACCCACCGAGGATCGATCACGACCCGGAGCCCGATCGATCATCAAGAAGCTCCCGTGGACAATTCTGCGTGAGGTCGACCACGGTCCGCTGTATGCGGCCGAGGTCCGGGCACGATTCGGCGACGAAGAGCGTCGGCTCGGCATCCTGGCCCAGGACCGGGCTCAGCAGAACGGCGCCTGGATGCCTCAGCACCATCGCCTCGCCGTCGAGATCGTTCGCGAGTTGGCAACGCACTTCATGCCCATCGTCACCTT
>JANQPS010001007.1 GCA_028285365.1 Thermoanaerobaculia bacterium
TGGCGCGCAGCACCGTGTCGCCGAACCCGACTCCGGTAACGAGCACCGTGGCCGCAACCTGCCCGCTCGCTACGCTGATCGTGGGCGCCACCGTGGCAATCGAGGAGTCGTCGGTGGTGAGGTCGAAGGTGAGTCCTCCGGCTGGCGCAGGGTCGGACAGTCTGAGCTCGATCGGCCTGGTATCGAGCGCCAGGGCCAGAGGATCGGGATCCAGTGACAGTGTCACCGTGACCGTGATCGGCCGCACGTCGGGGGCGAAGCCCGTCGCACTAGCCGTTACGCTGGTGCTGCCGAGGTTGAGTCCGGTGACCTGCGGATTGTCGATCGGCAGCTGCTGTCCAGAGGGCACGAAGACCGAGGGGGTGAGGGTGGCGAGACTTTCATCAGCACTTCCGAAGGAGATGGTGGTGCCGCCGGGAGGCTCCGGCTGCGAGAGGCTCACTGCGAGCCCTTGGGTCTCACCTGGAGCGACGACCAGGAGGTTGTCGATCGAGATCAGGAAGTTGGTGACTGTCACCTCAGTGGCCGCCGGGCTGAAGTCGGGTGCGCTCGCCCGGAGAGTGGTCGAACCGAGGCTCAGCCCCTCGACCGTGACCGGGGCGCGGGTCTCACCCTCCGGTACGAGCACCTCGAGGGGCTCGACACCGGCTATTGCCGGGTCGTCGCTCGACAGGGTGACGGGCAGTCCTCCGGCCGCGGCTGGCATGCCGAGGACAACGTTCCCGCCGATGCTGCGCCCTACGCCCACCAGGGGGCTATCGAGAACCAGACTCAGTTCTTGGGTTCCGAGCGCGTCGATGAGCACCGAGTCGGGCTCGGAGTCCGCGCCGCCGTCGTTCACGATGAGCTGCACCAGATAGAGACCGGGCAAGTCGGTGACGAAGCGCGGCTGCACGGCACTCGGGTTGTCGAGGGCCGCAGTACTGCCGTCCGGTTGGGAAGTGATCGACCATGAGAAGGTCAAGGGATCGCCGTCGGCGTCGCTCGACGACGTGCCGTCGAGGACGACGGTGTTGCCCGTCGAAACGGTCTGGTCGTTGCCGGCGTGGGCAACCGGCCTCGAGCCGACGGTCGAGATCAACACGGCGTCGGGCTGGGAGTCGACCTCACCGTCGTTGACGATCAGCTGCACGAGGTAGGTTCCGGGCAGATCGATCTCGAGCGAAGGAAACTCCAGACTCGGGTCGTCGAGCGTGGCCGCGCTGCCTGCTGGCTGAGACGTGATGGCCCAAAAGAAGGTGAGCGACGATCCCTCGGGATCGGTTGCTCCTGAGCCATCGAGGAATACCAGTTCGCCGACCAGAACGCTCTGGTCAGGACCGGCGTCGGCGGTGGGAGGAGCGTTGGCAGAGGTGATGGTGACGTTGGACGACGGGCTCCCTCCGGGGACGCTGTCAGAGTCGAGCTCGCCGTCGTCGACCACCAGGTGCAGCACATACGTCCCCGAGACGTCCATCACGAAGGTCGGCGTGACCGACGTCGGATCGTCTAGCTGAGCCTGGCTGCCGACAGGGAGCGACACGAAAGACCAGAAGAAGGTCAACGTGTCTCCGTTGGCGTCTGACGACTGGCTGCCGTCCAGCTGCACGGTGCTGCCAACGAACGCAGTCTGAGCCGGGCCGGCGACCGCGACGGGTGCCACGTTGTCGTGCTCGATCGCAACCGTGTCGGGTTCAGAGTCGAGAAGTCCGTCACTCACCATCAGCTGCACGACGTAGTCGCCGATCACGCCGGGCACGTTGAGTGTCGGCATGACCACGCTGGGGTCGTCCAGGAACGCTGGGCCGATGAAAGGTGAGGTTGGGGGTCCCGAGAGGATCGACCAGGTGAAGGTCAGTTCGTCACCATCGACGTCGAATGAGCCCGAGCCATCGAGCTGGATCAGCTGGCGACCCCCGCTCACGGCGAACCTCTGATCCGGTCCTGCATCGGCTGTGGGCCGGCTGTTGCCGGCAGTGATGATCACCACGTCGGGTTCAGAGCCCGTTTGGCCGTCGTTGGCCGTGAGCTGAACGACGTAGTCGCCGGTCCGGTCGACGACGAAGGTCGGGCGGAGAGCGCTCGAGTCGTCGAGAACCGCCGCACTGCCAGCTGGCACGCTCAGTAAGGCCCACGAGAAGGTGAGCAGGTCACCATCAGCGTCGCTCGAACCGCTGCCGTCGAGAGTGACGGTCTCTCCCACCGTGACGGTCTGATCGGGACCCGCGTCGGCTACCGGTTGGGAGTTGGCCGTGCTGATGATCACGGTATCTGGCTCTGACTCCATGACTCCGTCGTCGACGACCAGCTGGACGACATAGTCGCCAGCCACGTCGGCGACGAAGCCTGGGGCGACAGCCGTAGAGTCGCTGAGGTGGGCGAGGCTGTCGGTCGGTACGCTGACGAAAGACCACAAGAACTCGAGGGGATTGCCGTCGACGTCTGAGGAGCCGCTGCCGTCGAGCGTGACCGTGGCTCCCAGCGAAACCGTTTGATCCGGGCCAGCCTCCGCGGTTGGCGGAGAGTTGACGGTTGTAATCGAGACCACATCCGGTTCAGAGGTCTCTCGACCGTCGTTGACCCGCAGCTTGAACGTGTAGCTACCATGCGCGTCGACGGTGAACGAAGGCATCGGGTCAGTAGGGTCGTCCAGCTGTGCGGAGCTCGCTGCTGGTCGTTCCAGAGGAGTCCATGAGAAGGACAGAGCATCGCCATCAGGATCACTCGAGCCGGTGCCGTCGAGCCGAACTGTCTGACCGACAGAGCTCGTCTGGTCGGCGCCAGCGTCGGCAACTGGAGGGGAGTTGAACGTGTCGACAAAGACCCAGTCGGGCTGCGACTCCGACGATCCGTCGCTCACGTACAGGTAGAACTTGTAGCGCCCCGGCTGATCGATGAGGATTCGAGGGCGAACCGCGGTCGGGTCGCCCAGGGTCGCGAGACTGCCGCCGGGTAGCTGGACGACTTCCCACCGGAAGGTGAGGGCATCGCCGTCAGGGTCGGATGATCTCGAGCCGTCCAGCTCGATCACGTCGCCGACACGCGCCGTCTGGTCGTCACCGGCGTCGGCCACGGGCGGCTGGTTGGCGTGCTGCCGGATCTTGAAGTTGTCGGTCTTGGCCTTGGAGCGTCTCCGGAAGCCGGGATCGCGTCCACCGTCCGGATGGGCGTCGAGGTCACCCCCGGAGGCGAGATACTCGTCGAGCGGAATGATCCAGGCCTTGTACACACCGCTCCTGTGGGACGTGGGCGCAAACGGTGCGAGCTGAACGATCTTGCCTCGATCCTGAGCGTTGTTGACGTCGTGTCGCTCGCTTGTTCCTCTCACGCTTCGGCCGGGATCGACGATGTGGCACTCGTCGTCGGCTGTGTGACGCGTCGTTCTCGAGCCGTCCCAGTCGCGCAACGAGCCGATGGCCCCGTGTCGGACG
>JANQPS010001013.1 GCA_028285365.1 Thermoanaerobaculia bacterium
GCCCGAGAGGCGCGACGGGAACGTCTCGCAACGTTCTTCCAGACCCACCTGACTCAGGAGCTCGCGAGCCCGACCCTCGAGCACTTCTCGCGACAGGCCTGCGATACGCCCGGGCAGCGAAACGTTCTCGAGCACGGTGAAGTCTGGCAGGAGCTGATGGAACTGAAAAACGAAGCCAAGGCTGCGATTGCGCAGGTCGGCGAGCTCCGCCTCCGCCAACACCAGCAGGTCCTGGCCCAGGAGCTCCACGCTTCCAGAGTCGGGTCGGTCGAGTCCGGCCAGTAGGTGCAACAGCGTCGATTTGCCCGAGCCCGACGGCCCCACGATGGCAACCGCCTCGTTGGGCTGGACGTCGAGGTCCACCTCTCTGAGCACGTCGATGACACGACCTCCGTCGTGAAAGCTCTTGACCAGAGATCTCGCCTTGACCGCCAGATCGAGAGCATCTGGCGTAGAGGTCGCCGACACTGCCTGACTCTCGCTCACTTGCGCAGGCTCTCGATCGGTGTTCGCGCCAGGGCAGCTCGAGACCCCAGGAGTGAAGCCACGAGGGTCGTCAACACCGCCGACAGAATGATCACTACGACATCGCGTGGGCGGACGAGGAACGGCACGTGGTCGACGATGTAGACATCGCTGGGTAGCTTCACGACCGCAAAGGTGTCGAGCGCCCAGGCAGCCGAAACCCCCGCCACGGTACCTACGACGGTCCCGGTAACTGCCAGGAGGCCTCCCAGCCAGACGAAGGTCGACTGAAGCCCTCGGCGTCTCATTCCGAGAGCTCCGAGTACTCCGATCTCGCGCTGTTTGGCGGACAGAATCAGAGACAGCGAAGCCATCAGCGCAAACGAGGCGACAATGACGATGAGCGCCACTGCCAGGAAGATCGCCATCTTCTCGAGGCGCAGCACGAACAGCAGGGCCCGGTTCTGGTCTCGCCAGGTCAGAACCTCCACGCCGGGCAGATCTGCCCGGCCCTCGATTCGTTCACGGAGCCCGCGAGCGACGTCGTCGACGTCCCCGCGATCCCGCAGGGTGATGTCCAGCCTGCGATCAGACTGCCCGAGCAGTTTGCTCGCCTGTCGGCTCGGGAGAGCTATTCGATCGGAGAAGGCCACTTCGGCGCGCCCACCGTCGTGGAGACCCGCCACTTCCAGCCGCAGACTTCGAGGCGCGGGCCCCCGCGGAGTCAGGGTCATCCGCGGCGAAACGATCTCGACGATGTCTCCGGTCAACACCCCCCAGCTCACGGCACGCTGCGCGGAGAGCCAGACGCCGTCCGCCACTGCACCCTCGACGGCTATCGGCATCCACGGAGGCAGCACTCTTTCGAAGCCGACGATCTCGACCGGCAAGAGGTCACCGCCCCGGCGCAGCCAGCCGCGACCGCGAAGGATGGTCTGCGAGTCGACGATTCGAGACTCGTCATCGAGAAGGGCTTCGATGTTGCCCTCCGCAGTTTCGGGAATCAGAACCTGGAGATCGGGGGTGCGCGACAGAATGTCTCCCAGGAGCCGATCCTGAAACCCGGTCAATGCAGCCAGGGCCAAGATCAAGGTTGCCACCCCGACGGCAAGGCCCACCGCCGTGATTCGCGACAGCAGGCTGATCAGAGCGTCGGCGCGCGCCGAGCGTA
>JANQPS010001048.1 GCA_028285365.1 Thermoanaerobaculia bacterium
ACACCATCCAGTACCTGGTTGACCTTGTTGTTAGCAAGCTCGGACACCGTCTCGACGATCTCCGTCCCGCGCCAGCGGCCGATAATGAAGCCACCAACGGCTGCAACCGCAAGGGCGGGAATCGGGTACTCCCGAACCACCGTTGCCCAGTCCCAGCCCTCCGGTACCAGCGAATCGAGCAGCTCGTCTTCGGGGCGCGGGCCCGACGTCCCAACAGTCATCAGCCGCGGCGCTCACCCCGAACGAGGAACCCGACCAGGAAGCCCACGCCGGCAGCGATCAAGACCGCGCGGCCGGGGTTGTCCCTGACGTAGACGTTGACGTCGGAGACCAACTGGTCCATGTCCTTCTTTGCCCGGTCGTAACCGTGCTTGATGTTCTCGCGCGCCACACCGTAACGCTCCTTCGCGTAGGTACCAGCCTTTCCGGTCTGGTCCTTGACCTTCTGACCGATGTCTCCACCGAGAGACTGAACCTTGTCCTTGGCCGAAGAGAAAGACTCTCCAACACCCGCGCGGGCGTGCTCCACGGCGTCGCCCAGGGATTCTTTCGCTCGCTCGAGCGGTTTCGCATCCATCGATTTCACGTTGTCTGACATCGTGTCGACCTCCGTTAGTCTTCAGCTGTGTCGGGCGCCTCTCGAGCTGTGTAGGGAGCTCGTGCTGACGCCGGGGCGCTCGAGATTCTCGGCTCGCTGATCCTCAGAACGCCTCATCTCGGCCTACCGGCCTTGAACTCCCAATGATAACCGAGCTTTGTCGATCGGCCGCCTTTGACTCTGTAACACAGCCACGGCGGACGCTATTCGGGTTGCTCACCCGACTCACCCGGCACTATGATCCCCCTTTCGTGGCGCGAATCGCGCCGCCAGGAGGTCTGGGGCAGTAGCTCAGCTGGGAGAGCACCACGTTCGCAACGTGGGGGTCGAGGGTTCAAGTCCCTTCTGCTCCACCAACTCCTCCCTTCGGTCGTCGTTGAGGAGCCGAAGGGTTTGGTTGTGCTGGCCGCTCGCTGACAGCGAGCGACCAGGCACGGCAAATCCCTTCCCGTTTTCTCGGGGGGGGTTGTCGGCTGTGGGCTGACCGCGTTTGTTGAGGCGGGGTGGTTGGACCCGCTCGCTCCTTCGGAGCGCCGCTGGACGCTTGGGGTCGCGTTGTTGGGACCACCTGGTTGGACCCGCTCGCTCCTTCGGAGCGCCGCTGGACGGTAGAGAGACAGAGCCGAAGACCCGGAACCCGCTCGCTCCCTGCTTGGCGCTCTGGTGTCTAGTCTCTGGTTACGGCAACGAAGAGTCTCGCGTCACCTGACCCGTCCATGGCGTGCTCGATGAGGGTGGGGCGCGGTTCGGGACGCCAGCCGCGCTCGGGGAACCAATGACGAAAGGCGTTGTCGTAGGTTTCTTTGACCGAGGCCGGACCGCTGTGGAGCAGAAAGGCGTAGTGGCCGCTGGGGAGCCAGCGCTCGCGCACCGGGGCATCGAGCTCGAGCTCGGGCGGAACGGCGATGGCGGCATCACACCGTGTCCTGGTCTCGTCCGTGACGGTCTGGTCGTCCCAGTACAGCCCGAAGAGGGTCCTCCCAGTCAACAGACTCCTGGCTTCTGCCCAGTCGGCGAGCTGGTCGAAGGCCGCTGCTGCGCGATCGTAGGGACCAATCTGGCGGATGCAGGCGAGCCTCGTGCGCTCCAGCCGTACGACCTCGAAGGGCACCGTACTCTCACGAGTGCGTAGCTGCTCGAGCTTTCGGTAGTCGCTCGGGCTCATGCCGAAGTGGGCACGAAAAGCCCGCGTGAAGGACTCGTGCGCTTCGTAGAACGAATCGAAGGCAGCGTCCGTGACTGATCGGCGTGGGTCCCTCAGCAGGAACTTCGCCCGCTCGAGCCGCAGACGACGAGCGTACTGGTCGGGCGACTCGGACAGATGCCGGACGAAGAGGCGCTGGAAGTAGGAGGCCGAGAACCCGAAGCGCCCGGCGATCTCCTCGAGCCGAGGAGGATCGTCGAGACGGCTGGCGATGAGCTCTGCCGCCTGCTCCACTGCTTTGCGCTGCCGACTGCGGGCAGACTGCTTTGGCTCCTCTCCCATCGGGATCTTCCTACGAGAAGATGCTGGGTACCGGTTCGATCGTTACCTCGACGCCAACCGACGGCGGGGTCCAGGCCTCGTACGTCTGACCGTTGTGAACGAACCACATGTTGTCGGCATGCCACAGGCCGTCGGGGATGGTAACTCTGACGATCTTCGGGTCCCCGTTGTCACACAGTTCCTCGATCTCCATGATCAGGTCCGACAGCTCCACCCGATCTCCGATGAGGAAAGCCAGGCCCGGGTCTCTGTAGTACCGACTGAAGGCGTCTGGAAAGAGCCCGCGCTCCAACACGACGCGAAGTGTCCTCTCGTCGACAGTCCTGACCGTCATCCGGCTCCCGCCATGCGCCAGGGCGCGCACGCTGCGGGGAGCTGCGCGCCCCTCGTTCATGCGCATCATGGGAATCGAGGTCACGCTGTAGACGGAATCGGGTGGGTTGACCAACAGTACCCGCTTGCCGGCAGGGTCGCTCGAGCTCGAAACGCTCTCAGCAGCGCGCTCCATCTGGCGCGCCGCCCGATTCTGGAGATCGAGAAACACATAGGCCATCGGAACGGCCAAGACCGTGTGCACGATCAGTAGAACCCCGAGGGACGCCCGCGCGACTCTCGAGGCGTCCTCGGTCGCGACGTTGACTGCCAAAGCACCGATCATGCCCATGGACCCGAAACCCACAAAAAACAGGAGGCGGTCCTGCGGCGAGGCCGCCGCAACTGGCGCCAGCGAGAGCACGGCCCCGACGGCGAAGAAGCCACACTGGGATCGTGCTCGAGAGAGCCTGGCGAACAGCAAGCCAAGACCCGTCACCAGCAAGAGACCCGCCAGGCGCATGCCCGTTGCTCCACTCGTGCCCAGCGGCAAGAGCGAGAGCCAGTCCGACGGCACGGGTGTCCACTGACCGATCGTCAGCGCCAAGGCCCGGTCGATCAACAAGAAGGCATGATCGAGCGGAGCGCCGAGAGGGTCGACGTAAAAGCCTGAGCCTTCCGAGCCGTATCCACCTAGACGGTGGATCGCGAGCCAGAGTGCGGCAACGGTGGCTGACGGAGAGAGTGCCACCAGTCTGCTCCTGATGGATCCGCTATCCAGGAACAGCACATAGCCAAACAGATAGGCGCAGGTCGAGGCTCCGATCTCCCCCGCCGAGAGCGAAAGAGCCAACAGCAAGGGCGTCAACCACAATCCCGGGCGCCACCCGTCGCCGCGAAGACGAGCGAATGCCAGTACGGCTGCCAACCCAAACGTCGTCGCGATCAGCGCATTGCGATTGGCGAGGTAGGCGGCAGGAAGTGAGTGGGCATCGTCGACAGCGTAGAGGAGTGAAGCCAAACCTGCACAGGGCACACCGAGGGCACCGAGTCCACCGAGCGCGAAGACGCGCCGGTAGAGAGACGTGGCAACGACCACGAGTGCGGCAAGCCAGGCCAGGCTATGAGCATGCATGAGGACGAAGTTGTCGGGCCACAACAGGTAGTCGAGCTGCATCGTCAGGACGCTCAGATAGCGGAAGTTCGCGTGCCGCATCTCCAGGTTGGCCCACCACGGCACGTAGCCTGCCTCCATCTGGCCGCGCATCACCTCCGGATCACCGTTGTAGAAGACAAAGAGCGACAGCGCGCCTCGATCGTCGAGCCCCAGCAGTCGAAACCGTTGAAAGTGGTCGTCCAGCTGGAGCCCTCCGAAGAGCGCGGGCAGGAGGAGTGCAGCTGCCAAGACTCCCAAGACGAGCGGCAGCGACCGCGCACTCAGCCACTGACACACCTTCTCCTTCATCTCTGCCTCCACGAAGCCACAAAAGCGCGGTGCCTGGTTCGACAGTCGGACGACCACCGCGACCGAGTCGAGGCCACTCTGACCGCCACCGGACGCGACCGCTTGATCGATCTTGCGCTCGAGGCCCAGCGTCGCCATGGGACCGAGCACATCACCCGTTCTCGCGAGATCGCTTGCGACGGGCTCTGGCCTGCCACCGCTCCGGCTACACTCTTTCTTCATGAGCTTCTTCATGAGCGAAGGTCTTTCATGAGCGAAGGTGCTCCACGCGGACGCCGAAGACGACGAGGCGGACGTCGCAAGTCCGATCTGCTGCCGTTGAGGCGCATCGACAACCGTTTGTCCCGAGCCATCGAGAGCTCGACCGCAGACGAGACGGAGCTGGTTTGGTTCGAGGGACGCTTCGGCAGAGCGGGCTGCGGCTCAGACAACGTGGAGGCCTACTCCAAACGGACGCGCAGTCTGCAGGTGCGGGTTCGCGAGAGTGATCGGAGCGGCTCCTACCGCATCGGCAACGCCACCGGCGGCGAGATCGCGGACGCGATCCGGGTCGCCATCGGTCATGCACGACTCCAGTCGCCAGACAGTCGTCCTCCGCTGCCCAACGAAGACGAAGACCTGATCGAGCTGGACGGTCTCTACGATCGGCGCATTGCCCGACTGCAGCCGCCTGGAGCATTGGAAGTGATGTCGGAGTTCGCTCAGGACGACGAGGCCGCCATCCTGGAATGGGGCGTCGGACAGGTCGCGCTGCGAAACAGTCGAGGACTCTCGAGGTCCGCCAGAGTCACGTGCGCCTTCCTGCAGGTCAGGAGTGGCAGCGGGCCAGGCGCTGGCTTCGCTACTGATGCCGCTCGGTCACTCGAACAGCTCGACCTGAACGCGGTCTTCGAGCGCGCGCGACGCCGAAGATCGACCGCATCTGCCGGACGATTCAACGGAGTCCGGGGACCGCTCCTCTTGGCCCCCGAAGCGACAGCCGAACTGGTGGACCTGCTCAACCGTCAAGCCTTCACCTCCGTCGCCTACCGTGAAGGCGACTCGTTCTTGCGAGAACACCTCGGAGTTCAGGTCTTCGACCAACGCCTCT
>JANQPS010001055.1 GCA_028285365.1 Thermoanaerobaculia bacterium
ACCGCCGTGGATCTCGAGCACCAGCGGGTACTTGCGCGCCGGGTCGAAGTCGGGTGGCCGGACGATCCAGCCCTGCACCCGCCTGCCGTCGTGCGACGACTCGGTCCAGATCTCCTCGACGGCTCCCGCCTGCTTGCGGGTGAAGAGATCGTCGTTCAAGGCCGTGAGCCTTCGAACATCATCAGCTGACGCGCCGCTGCTCACGAAGCCCACGTCCGCGGGTCGATCGGTCATTCCGAGAGTGAACGCGAGGTCGCCACCCTTCGAGACCGAGAAGGTGCCGCCGCCGTAAGGTCGCCCCAACGACAGGCCTCCGACCCGATCCGCGCGCAGCTCGAGCTCGCCGCTCGTGAGCTCGAGATAGGCGAGCTTCCCACGACCTTCATTGTCGTAGGTGATGTAGAGGCCGTCGCCAGAGCTTTCCCACGCGAAGCTGTTGATGCCGCGGTCGAGGAGTTGGCTGACTGCTCGCGGCTCGGAGCCGTCCCGGCGCATCACCGACAGCACCGTCGTCTGAAAACCGAGGTAGCGCTCGTCGTTGCCGAGGTAGGCGATCCAGCGGCCGTCGGGAGAGGCCTGCGGTGAACCGTCGGGGCCGACCCGCGTCGTCAGCTGCTTCTGCTCGCCTGTGACCGGGTCGAGCTCGTAGATCTCGGAGTTGTTGGGCTCGAATTCGCGGTCTTCGTGACCGTTGGCGGAGAAGAGGAGCTTGCCGTCGGGCGTCCAGGTCGGCGCGCCGTGGTCGTACTCGGCATCGGTCAGTTGAACCGGTGTCCCGCCATCCGTCGACAGGACGAAGATCTGACGATGGCCGGGCCTGAGATAGCCGGCTCCGTCGGCACGGTACGCCATGCGATCGATGACCACCGCCGGTTGGGCCCACTTGGCTCTTTCAGGCATCTTCGGCATGGCTGCAAACGGTGGAGCTGCGCTCTCGACGAACATCGAGAACGAAAGCCACTTGCCGTCCGGCGACCAGGCAACACCGTCCGGTCCCTCGGGCAGACTCGACAGCTTGGCTGTCTGCCCGGTGTCCAGCCACCGCAGCCAGATCTGCGCGCCGTCGTCGCGGCTGCTGACATAGGCGAGCCTCGTGCCGTCGGGAGAGAACCGTGGCGATCGATCGCTGGCGGTGCCGGTCGTCAGTGGCCGATGGTCGCCGGAGGCGGTGTCGATCGTCCACAGGTTGGAGAGCGCACGATCACTGTCGATGTCGTGGAAGGTGCGCGCATAGACCACGGTCTTTCCGTCAGGAGAGATCTGGGGGTCACGGGCGAGCTCGAGCTGGAAGACGTCGAGTGGCTCTAGACGTGGACTCGCTTGATCGCCGTTGGCGAAGGCAGGAGCCAACGACCAAACGCTGACCAAGAGGGTCGCGATCAGGACGTGTCGAGCGGTTGTGCGCATGCACTTCTCCTTACACTGAGTGGCGTCTCGCTTGCTAGGGCGAGTGTAGACGAAGCCGAGGGAGGTCCTTGTCGCCTGCCCCTCATGAAACGGGATGACTGTCGGTCGATGAACGCGGGCACCAGGAGTTTCGGTCGCGAGGGAGCACGGGTCACGACCCTGGTCCCCGCCACGAGGAGAATGGCACAGCCGAGAGGCCTGACGATCGTCCCGGTCATGCGGCGGGTGGTAGCGTGGGAATGATGAACCGTGCCGTTGATCCTGGTCACGCCGAGCGCGCTAGCGCCAGGAGGCGACGCGGTCTCGCCGCGGCAGCCCTGGCGGCGCTGCTGTCGTCCGTCGTCTCGGCGCAAGAGCCCGAGCAAGGTTCTGGGAGTCGAGACGTCGAGCGCGGCACGCCTCGTTTCGTCGACGAGATATGGCCCATCTTCCAGGCGCACTGCCATGGTTGTCACGGTTCGTTCTACGAGCTGGGGGGATTGAGTCTCTACTCGGCTGCAGGCATTCGACGCGGTAGCGAAAACGGCCCCGTTCTCGAACCCGGGGAACCGGAGAAGAGCGAGCTCTACCGACGCATCTCTCTTCCGGAGGCGCTTCGCCTTCTGCGGCATGCGCTCAGCGTGCTCCTCCGG
>JANQPS010001072.1 GCA_028285365.1 Thermoanaerobaculia bacterium
GGAGGCGTAGTCCTCGAAGGCAACTTGCCGGACCCAGGCTTCGAGAGTTTCGTGAGTGCCTTTCCCAACCCGATTCGTCACGGCCTGACAATGGGAGAGCTGGTTCGCCTCGAGGCCCAGCGGCGAGGGTGGTCCGAAGGGCTGCGAGTGTGGTCGATGGAAGGCTGGGATCGGCGGGCTCTCTGGAGCGATCTCGACAGGACCTGGGTCGCGCCGTCACCCAATCTGATGAGTTTCCCGGCGTGCTCGGTGTACCCGGGTGGTTGCCTCGTCGAAGGGACGATCCTCTCGGAAGGCCGTGGTACGACGCGTCCGTTCCTGCTGATTGGTGCTCCCGGTCTCGACATAACCGCGCTCGATCTCGACGAGCTGGAGTGTCCAGGAGTCAAGCTCGTGCCGACGTTCTTCAGACCTCAGTTTCAGAAACACGCCGGCCAAGTCTGCGGTGGTGTCGAGCTCGTGGTGACCGATCCTGACTCGGTTCGTTCGGTCGCCCTGTTTGCCAGGCTCCTGGCGGCGATCGCGAAGCGTTGCCCCGAAGTGTTTGGTTGGCGTCATCAGCCCTACGAGTTCGTGAGTGACATCCCGGCCATCGATCTGCTCGGTGGAGGTACGCGACTGCGCGCCGAGATCGAAGCGGGTGATGTCTCGGAGTGGCTCGAGTCTTGGCATGCGGACCTCGTGGAATTCGAGGATGCGCGTCGCTCTATCCTGCTCTACGACTGAACTGCGAGCTCGCGACAGGGTTCTGAGACTTGAAAAAGCCGCACCTCCTCAAGGTCGACGATCCGATCGGCCGTTTTGCGCCACTCTTCGAGCGAGCCGACGAGCGCGCTATGCGGCTCGGATGGCTCGAACTGGACGAGCCGGCGCTGTCAGGGCTCGAGCTGGGAGGTGAAGGCGACCCCTTCAAGCAGGTCGTGGTCGGTCGCCGACGGACACTGGCGGTCAAGCGCCGTCGGGGCGACGCACGTCTCGACGACCTGATTCGGGAGCACTTCCTCGGATGCGCTCTGTTGCTCCTGCGAGTAGGGGCCGGAGGCCAAGATCTCGACGAGGTCGACGCACCCGAGCTCCGACCGACAGCGGCCGGTTGGCGTGTTTCGAGAGGTGAGCGTGGGGTGGAGCTGGACAGCGATGCCCTGCTCGACCGCTTGAGTCGCGCTTCGCTGACTTGATCGCGGTTGGGCGCGACTTGGCCCGGGACGTCGAGGATGGGGCGGGCGTGCATTAGAGTGCGCCCGATGAACAAGATCCTCATTGCAGACTCTCTCGCGCCTATCGGAATCGAACGATTGGAGAGCGCGGGCGCGGTCGTCGACGTCCCCGCGGACGAAGACCGACCCCGACTCGCGGAGCGACTCCCCCACTACGACGCGGTTGTCGTCAGAAGCGCAACCAAGATGACCGCCGAGCTGATCGAGGCCGGTCGGCCGCGGCTGAGAGTGATCGGCCGGGCGGGAATCGGGGTCGACAACATCGACGTGTCGGCCGCTACCGACCTGGGAGTGCTGGTCGTCAACGCACCTACCGCAAACCTCATGTCGGCCACCGAGCACACCTTTGGTCTGATGCTCGCGGTGGCGCGCAAGGTGGCCGCCGCCGACGGCGCGCTCAAGCAGCACACCTGGAACCGCAAGGCCTACGTCGGTCAGGAGCTGTACGGGAAGACTCTCGGAATCATCGGCTTCGGTCAGATCGGACAGCGGGTTGCGGCTCGAGCTGTGGCCTTTGAGATGGACGTCATCGCCTACGACCCTTTCCTGAACTCCGACGTCGCCAAGCGGCTGCAAGTGGAGCCGGTGGAGAGTCTCGAGGAGCTCGTGTCTCGCGTCGATGTGTTGACGTTTCACACTCCGCTGACGGAACAGACGCGCGGTCTCCTCGACCGCGAGCGCTTGGCTCTGATGAAGTCGGACGCGCTCGTCATCAACTGCGGTCGCGGCGGTGTCATCGACGAGCCGGCCCTGCTCGAGGCACTCGACGCGGGACGGATCGGTGGCGCGGGGCTCGACGTCTTCGCGAACGAGCCTCTGGAGGACTTCGCCCTCGCAGCTCACCCCAAGGTCGTCGCAACTCCGCATATCGGCGCCCAGACTCATGAGGCGCAAGAGCGCATCGCGACCGAGACCGCTCGCATGGTAGGGCTGGCGCTCGACGGGTCGCTGTCCGTTTCGGCCGTCAACCTGCCGTTTCGTCCGGCTGGTCCTCCAGGCGAGCCCTACCTGCGTCTCGCGGAGCGTCTGGGCCGGTTTGCGGGAGAGTGGGAGAGTGGTGGCGTTACCGAGGTTCGCGTCGAGCTGTGGGGAATCGAGGAGAGTCTCGCGGAGCCGGTGACGGTGGCGGCGGTCAAGGGCGCTCTCATGCCGTTTCTCGGTGAGGCGGTGAACTACGTCAATGCTCAGAAGATGGCGCGAGAACGTGGGATCGACGTTGCCCGGACGGTTCATGATCGCCCCAGCGAGTTCTCGCAGCTGCTCGCGGTACGGGTGCGTAGTGACGAGGGCGAGATTCGCGTTGCTGGCACGCTGTTCCAGAACGACGATCTCAGAGTGGTCCGACTGGGTGACTTTCCCTTCGAATTTCGTCCCGAGGGCAGACTGCTGATCATCCGCAACGACGACGTCCCGGGTGTCGTCGGCCGTCTGGGTCAGCTGATCGGTGATGCAGGCGTCAACATCGCGGCGATTCACCTCGCGAGGGAACGGGGACGCAAAGAGGCGCTCTCCGTTTGGGCACTCGAGGGGGAAGTCGACTCGGGCCTGCTCGAGGCGGTGCTTGGTCTCGACGTCGTGTCGAGCGCGCGCCTCGTCGATCTCACCTGACGGCTACCGCAGGCGCCGAACTCGAAGCGACCGCGGACTAGATCGGCGGGGCGCCCTCGAGCACGATGGCCTCGTGTCCGCGCTGACGGATCCTGCGAGCAGCCTCATTGGCCTCTCGGCGAGATCCCAGGTCGCGCACCTGGACCCGATGCCAGCCTTCTCTCGAGTAGACCTCTGCGTCGAGATCCTCGAGCTCGCGCGCGAGACTCCTGGCGGAGCGCTCTTTGCGGAAGGCACCAACCTGAACCGTCCAGCCGTGACGCGCTCGGTTGGGCTCTTGTCTCGAGACGACCCGCAACTCGACGTTTGCGATGCCGGCGCGTACGACTCCGAGTTTGCTCGCGGCTCCTTTAGAGAGA
>JANQPS010001077.1 GCA_028285365.1 Thermoanaerobaculia bacterium
CGACTTGAAGCGGAGGACGTTGTCCGCCGCCATGCTGAACATCGCGTAGTGGTCTTGAGGACTGAGCGCTGGCGCGGCAAAAGCCAGGTCGGGCCGCTCGTTGACCTCTGCCCAGCGCAGCTTGTCGAAGTGTGGAATCGCGGACGGCCAGATCTGGATTCCGTCATGTAGCAGGTCGTTGCCGACAGCCTGCGACAGCTGACCCGCGGCCACCCTGAACGTGCGCTCGAACTGCGGCACCCAGTCGCCCAGGCTGGTGAGCCCTTTGCGGTCTGCGGTCTGCTTGTCGACCGGCCCAAAAGCCGTCAGCGCGACCACGTTCTCACCGCGCCCTTCGATCGCGGTTCTCCCCTCGGTTCGATCCCCAAACGCTCTGACGAGATCGACGTCGAAACTGCCGTCAGAACGAATGACATCGAGAACGAGCGCCGGCCGACCGAGACCCGCGGCCCTGGCCATCATGGTCAGGTTGCTGTTCAGGTTGTTGATCGTCGCGTAGCCCGAGTTGTCGGTCCAGGCCCGCACGACGTAGATCGCGATGATGGGACGCACCCCGCCGTTCACAGGATCACGGATCAGCCGACCGTCGGCACTCTTGAGCAGGTTGTAGTGACTTCGATCTGGACGTCTGCGGTTGATCTGCGGCAACACGTAGTAGCGCAGCATCTTCCCGAAATCCGACTCGACTTGTGGCCGGAGATTGTGGTCATCGAAATTGAAGTTCCTGACCCTGGTGAACGTGTCGGGGCAATCGTTCGCGTGGACGTTGCACAGGCGATTCGCGAAGTGGAAGCGAATCGCCGAGTCCCAGTAGATCTGGGAGGTCATGCCCGACTTGCCGACCAGCGGCATCGACGCCTCGAGCAGGATCATGTCGCGATCGGTCGGCAGCCCTTCGCCCGGAAAACCGTAGGCAATGTGATCGATGATCGAGATCCCGCTGGCACGCATCCGTTTGAGCTGTCGGCGCAACCGCTTGAAGTCGCTCGAGTCGAACGGTCCACCTTCCGGCCAGAACGACATGGTGTCCCACATCGGGTGAATCACGTCGGAGCCGGCGTGCTCGAAGCGTCGATACCAATGAAACAGGGTCGAGCTGATCGGCGCGGCGTGCTGGATCATGTCCTGCGGAACGACAGCCGGTCCGGTGAAAGGCGCCAACGGCGCGGCCGCGCCCCCCACACCACCGTTGACGTCGCCGCCGCTACCGCCGACTACGCCGCCTTGCGGAGGCTGCCCCGGTATCGGCTGGGGTATGTTGAGGCCTTCGAGGAAGTTTGCTGAGCTGACGCTGACCGTTGCTCCGCCCGGCGCTTGCGAGGCCAGTCCTCGAAGCCGGTCCCCGTAGACCTTGTAGTGCCCGGCATCGAGAGCCAGCTCATCGAGCCAACGCTGCGCGCCCAGACTGTTGGCCGCAGCGCCTCCCGACAACGCCCCAACAAGAGCCATGAACTGACGACGATCCACACCCTTCATCCGACATCCCCTTATCGGCTCGACGAAAACGACGCGAGAGCTCTCCGACTACGTCACTGGCTCTCGTGTACCTAGAATCCAGACCCCAAACGCGCTAGCGGCCCTTGAACTTCGGCTCGCGCTTCTCCATGAACGCTTGGACCCCCTCGCGGTGATCTTCGGTCTCTCCGCAACGCAGATGTGAAATCGACTCCCGATCGAGGCTTTCATGGAAATCCGACGTCACCGCCAGGTTGACGTTCTCTTTCATCCAGCGATAGCTGACCAGAGGCCCGTGGCCGATGCGTCGCGCCAGTGTGCCGATCTCATCGGCAAAGCCGTCAGCATCGAGCACACGATTGACGAGCCCGATGCGATGCGCCTCCTCGGCGTCGATGATGTCGGCAAGAAAGAACAACTCCTTGGCGAGCGATGGGCCTACCAGGCGGGTCAGCTGCCAGGTCGTGCCGTAGTCGCCACCAAAGCCGACCTTGGCGAATGCGGTACCGAACTTCGCAGCCGACGAGGCAAAGCGGAGGTCGCAGCTGAGAGCCATTCCCAGGCCGGCGCCCATGGCGTAGCCGTTGACCGCTGCCACCGTCACCTTCGGGATGGTGTTCAGGAGTCTGGAAAGCTCCTGGCCGCGGCGCTGCCGATCGATCTTCTGTTCAAAGGTCGGCTGTTGCCCGTCACCGGCCATCGACGACACGTCACCGCCTGCACAAAAGGCACGTCCAGCACCCGTGAGGACGACCACACCAACGTCTTCCGAATCGGCAAACTCATGAAGGGCGGTGATCGTTCCATCGATCATTTCGCGCGACATCGCGTTGAGCTTGTCGGGGCGATTGAAAGTCAGAGTCGCGACGCGGTCCTCGACCTCGACCAGCAGATCATTCGAGCCATCGGCCATTGGGGGTCTCCTTGACTGACAGGAACCGGCACAGTCTATCCTCACAAAGCCTGCCGCATGAAGATGATACGCCGCTTCCCCTTCTCCGTCGGCTTCGGGGTCAGAGTGGCATACCGGATAGTCTTCATCGCGCGCCAGCGTCCGCGCCCCAACGAGCCGACAGGACCCGCCCACGACCAGTCCGACACCGGGCGTCCGACCAAACCTCATGCTCAGGAGTCTCTCGATGCTCTCCTACACTCTCGACGACAAGATCGCAGTTCTGCAGATTGACGACGGCAAGGCAAACGCCGTGGGCCACTCCTTCATCAACGACCTCCTGCAAGCTCTCGATCGAGCCGAGGAAGAAGCGTCAGCGGTCCTGATTGCGGGACGTCCCGGACTCTTCTCCGCTGGCTTCGACCTCAAGGAGCTGCAGAAAGGGCCGAGCGAGAGCCAGGCGCTCGTAGGACGAGGGGGACAGTTGCTCCTGCGCGTCTTCGAACACCCTCAGCCGGTCATCGTCGCCTGCACGGGACACGCCATGGCCGCAGGCGCTCTCTTGCTGCTCGCCGCCGATACCCGTATCGGGGCCGCTGGCGACTTCAAGATCGGACTGAACGAAACGGCCATCGGCATGGCTCTTCCCGGTTTTGGACTCGAGTTGCCGCGGCACCGTCTCGACCGACGCCACCAGGTCGCTGCAGTCACCCAGGCCCAGCTCTACGGTCCTGAGCAGGCACAGGAGGTCGGATTCCTTGACAGCGTCGTGTCAGCAGACGAAGTGCTCGATCGAGCACGCGAGGTTGCCGCACGACTAGCCGACCTGCCAGGCGAAGCCTACGTTGCCAACAAGTTAGGACTCCGCAGGGAGACAGCCGAGCGGATCCGTCAGAGTCTCGACTGAACCACGAGTCTCGACTGAACCATGAGTCTGGACTGAACCCTGAGACTCGACTGAAGGCGTCAGGAAGGAGCGCTCAGGGACTGCTTCCTTCGTCCGAGCTCGCGGTCTCGCTCATCGGCTTGTAGTAGGGCTTGTCACCGAGAGACTGGAACTTCTCGAACCAGTTCCGACCCGCCTCTTGCGGCGTGAAACTCCAATCCTGGCGGTGGTAGTTCCAGCTGTCCGGATTGAGTCGCTGCGCTTCGGACCAATGAGTCTGGGCGAGCTCCTCACGTCCACTCAGCTTGAAGTAACTCGCCAGTCGAAAGTGAGCGTCCCCCCTGGCTTCGGCATCGCTCAATTCGGCCAGCTGATCGGCCATGTCGGCAACGTCGAAGACCAGCTCGCTCTCTTCTCCGTTCTCGAGCCAGTCCCTCAGAATGGGAACGTAGTCGTTGGTTCCGAAGCTCAGCTCGCCGGCTTTGTACTCGCGGGTGTAGGTGCCTTCGTCGAGCCGCACGATGCGCCCCTCTTCATCCACCATGATTCCGCTGGGTACGTTGACGAGGCCAAAAAGCGAGCTCACGACGTGGCGCTCGTCGACGGGCGCCGAGTAGGTTGCGTTGGCGGCCTCGTAGAACGGCTCTGCAACCGCCTGGCCGCCCGTGTCCTGGGCCACCGCGATCAGCTCGAAGTTTTCACCACCCAGCTCTTCGTACAGTGCCTGCCAACCTGGCAGGTCCCGGCTGCACCCTCACCACGAGGCCCACGTCAGTATCAGGACCTTCTTGCCACGATGATCCGAGAGCCGGACCGTTTCACCGTCACGATTCTCGAGTGCAAAGTCGGGAGCGATGGCAGTCTTGGTCAAGGCGCTGCGAACGGCGGGAATGGGACCGAAGCTCCAGACTGCAGGGTCACTCTCGGCTACGAACTCCTGCCCGACCTTGCGAGCGAAGCCCGTCAAGTTGAGCCACGATTCTCCGCCACGCTCGACGAGCAGCGTCTCACGAGAGTCGCCCGCAACGGGAATACACAGCGAACCGAGGCAAGCTCCTTCGGGCTTGAGCACGAAGTCGTTGACCCGCTCGAGGTCGGCTTTCGTGACCCAGAGATCGGTCGGATCAGCCAGCGTGCGTTCTAGCGCCACGACCCGATCGAGGTAGAGAGCGATCTTCTCCGACTCGTCGACGCCCTGAGCCGACAACGGTGAGGTCGACAAGCAGACGGCGAGCAGCATGCCGACGGATGCCCACCCGAGCCAACCGCCCGCGCGGTCGCTGAGTCTCCATTTCGTGCTCGATCTCATGCTCATCGTGCTCCTCGGTCGCTCTCTTCCCTTCGGTCTCTCTCGTACCCTGCTTTTCGTGAGCGGCTCTTGTGCGCCGGCTTTTCGCGCGCGCCTGCTGGCCTTGCCGTGCAACGAGCCCTCGCGGCGACTCTAGCGCATCCTCAAGGCTGGCCGGCGACCTCCCCGGTGCCGACTCCACGGGAGTCGGCGGCGGGCTCGAAACCGGCCACCTTGCCGTCTGCGGAGTACTGCACGCGGACACCGTGGGCCAGTCCGATCGCGCGCTCCTTCAGCTGGTGACCGCGGGCTTCGAGAGCTGAGCGAACTTCCTCGTCGATCCCCGCCTCGATCAGGAGCTGATCCGGCTCGTCGAACGACACGCGGGGTGCATCGATTGCAGCCTGGACGCTCATGCCGAAGTCGACGAGATTCATGACGAGCTGCGGAGTCGTTTGCGGAATGGTGTGGCCACCCGGCGTTCCGATGGCGACGATGGGCCGGTCGTCTTCGAACACGATCACCGGGCTCTTGGAGGAGTGCTTGCGGGCTCCGGCAATCGCATCCATCGGATTGCCCTTCGGTTCGTAGGTCGAGAAGGCCATGGAGTTGTTGAGCCAGACGCCAGCACCTTCGGCCATCACCGCACTGCCGAATCCCTGACCGAGCGTAATCGTTGCCGACACCACGTTGCCCGCACCGTCAGCTACCGAGAAGTGTGTCGTCGACTCGCCCTCGAACGACGTCGCAGGTGCAACGAACGGCGAGGCCTGCTCGGTGACTCTCGCGACCTGAGCCCGGGCATAGTCACTGGAGAGCAGCTTCTCGAGTGGCGGCGGTGAGATCTCGGGGCCCCCTGCATATGCCAGCCTTGCCCAGAAAGCGTGTTTCGTCGCCTCGGCGAAGACGTGCAGGAACTCTTCAGTGTTGTGACCGAGAGCCGCGACGTCGTACTCGCTCATGAGGTTGAGACACACCAGCGCCGCAAAAGAATTCGAGGGGGGACCGGCGGTGACGACGCGGACACCGCGGTAGATGAGCTCGGCCGGCTCGAGCCACTCCGAGCGATGCGCTTCGAGATCGGCGAGCGTCAGGAATCCGCCTCGCCGCTGCATCTCGGCGTCGATCGCCTTGCCGATGGCCCCGCCGGTCAGTGCAGCAGAACCGTCCTGCGCCGCGACCGCGAAGGTCTCAGCGAGGTCCGTCTGGACGAGCATCTGGCCGGCCTCGAGCGGACCGTCACCGTTGCCGTAGAAGCTCCGC
>JANQPS010001088.1 GCA_028285365.1 Thermoanaerobaculia bacterium
TCCGAGCGCTCGATCTCTCGAATGATCCCGTAGCCGTGGCGAGTCTGGTCAGCGAGGGCGACCAGGATCTGAAACGAAAGCGGAGTCAGCGGACGCGCATCAGCCATACCTTGATCATCAAGTAACTTGATAGTCAAGTCAAGGCCCCTTCCTGCCACTAGAGCGCAAGAGCTTCTGGGGTCTCGTGGAAAGATCGAGAGCGCCGGCAAGAGCTCCGAGACGGTCAAGACGCTGATCTGCTTGCGCTCGATGAGCACCTCACTCCCGACTCGCCTTCGCCTTCCCGCCACCACCACTAATCCGCCGATGAAACTCGAGCTGAAACGGAGACTCCCGATCGCCTTGCTGCCGCTGCTCCTCGCTTGCTTCGCCGAGCAAGCCATAGACGGTGACTGGCGCACCGAAGAGGAGCCGACGAGACCTCCCAACCTGGTGATCTTCTACGTCGACGACCTCGGCTATGGTGACGTCGGTAGCTACGGAGCCATCGGCGTCGAGACGCCGAACATCGATCGTCTGGCTGCCGAGGGCCTCCTCTTCACGGACGCGCACAGCGCCGCAGCGACCTGCACACCTTCGCGCTACTCGTTGCTCACGGGCGAGCACGGCTTTCGCCGCAGCGCCCACGTCCTGCCCGGAGATGCCGGCGCGATCATTCGTCCGGGCACGCCAACCCTTGCTTCGATGCTTCAGCGAGCCGGCTACAAGACAGCCGTCGTGGGTAAGTGGCACCTCGGGCTGGGTGACGGTGACGTCGACTGGAACGGAGAGGTTGCTCCCGGGCCGTTGGACATCGGATTCGACTACAGCTTTCTGCTCCCTTCGACTGGCGACAGGGTGCCTACTGTCTACCTCGAGAACCGCCGGGTACTGGGCCTGGATCCAGCCGATCCGATCGAGGTGAGCTACCGAGGCAAGGTCGGCAACAGACCTACGGGCTATGAGAGCCCCGACCTCTTGAGGGTCGCGGCCGACCGCCAGCACAGCGACACGATCGTCAACGGCGTCAGCCGGATCGGCCACATGGCCGGCGGGGACGCAGCGCTCTGGGTCGACGAGGAGTTTCCCGACGTGTTCACCGAACGGGCCGTCGCCTGGGTTCGCGAGCACCGCGATCAACCCTTCTTCCTGCTTCACTCGTTCCACGACATTCACGTGCCGAGGCTGCCGAACCCGCGCTTCGAGGGGCGCAGCTCCATGGGACCGCGAGGTGATGCGATCGTTCAGGCGGACTGGATCGTCGGTGCGCTGCTGGACGAGCTCGAAGACCTCGGCATCGCGGAGAACACGCTGGTTCTCTTTACAAGTGACAACGGTCCTGTGCTCAACGACGGCTACGAGGACCGAGCCGTGGAGCTTCTCGGAGAGCATCGTCCTTGGGGCCCCTTTCGCGGCGGCAAGTACAGTGCGTTCGAAGCAGGTACGCGTGTACCGACCATCGCCTGGTGGCCGGCCGGCATCGAGCCGGCAACGAGCAACGCCCTCGTCTCGCAACTGGACATCTACGCCTCGATGGCATCGCTGGTCGGAGTCGCGCTCGAGGAAGGTGAAGCTACTGACAGCCTCGACCAGCTCGACGCCTGGCTCGGCCGGTCCACAAGCGGTCGCGAATTCCTCATCGAGGAGTCCGTAGGGACGCTGTCGCTGCGGAGGGACTCCTGGAAGTACATCGTGCCTTTCACCCGGCCAAACCTCCCCGCCTGGATAGAGCGCAAAGGCATCGAGGGCGGCTTCGATCGTGATCCTCAGCTCTACGATCTCAGCGCCGACCTCGGTGAGCAGAACAATGTCGCCGCCGAGCGACCCGAGCTCGTGCGTTCCCTGCAGAGCCTGGTCCAGCAGATCGTGGAATCGGGCTACCCTGATTCGCGTCGACCGGCAAAGCCTCGAATCTCGTCTCAGCCATGACGCAGGCAAACCACTGCTCTCAAAAGAGCTCCCAGCACGGTTTCGGCTGCTCCATCGATCGAAGAAGGTTCACCCAGCCGATCCGCACTGCTCCGAGTACGCCAATCGATCCGAGGCCCAAATGAGCGTTTCCGTCTGTCTGACGTTCGACTTCGACGGCATCTCGTCGTGGGCGGGTGGCGCACGCCACACCCGCTCGCCCAACCTCCTCGCGCGCGGCGAGTTTGGTGCCGTGGGTGCCGAGCGCCTGCTCGATCTCCTGAAGGAGCGTGGACTGCCGTCCACCTGGTTCACGCCAGGACACACCATCGACACCTGGCCCGAGCTCTGTCAGCGAATCGCCGACGAAGGGCACGAGCTCGGCTACCACGGCTACTGCCACGAGGGACCCACCAGCAAGCGCGAGGAAACCGAGGAGCGCGCGATCCTCGAGCGCGGCATGGCGTGTATCGACCGGATTCAGGGCCGTCCTCCCGTAGGAAGCCGCAACGCCGGCGGCAACCTGGGTCCGCGCTGGGTGGATCTCCTGCTCGAGTACGGCTTCTCCTACGACTCGTCGATGTCGCCTCACGACGTGCTGCCGACGTGGGTGCGTCAGGGCGATATCGCCCGCACCGACGGTCCGCACGTTTTTGGAGAGCCGGTCGACCTCGTCGAGTTGCCGTTCGACTGGGCGCTCGACGACTGGCCGTACTTCAGTCCCGATCGTCCCCGCCAGGAAGGCCTACGGCCGCCGAACGAGGTGTTCGACATCTGGTCGGCCGAGTTCGACTATCTGCACCAGCGACTCGGCGAAGGCGTGTTCGTGCTCTGCTTCCACCCGCAATGCATCGGTCGCGGCGCCAGGATGCTCATGCTCGAGCGACTGATCGACCACATGCAGCAGGCCGAGGGCGTCTCTTTTCGAACGATGGAAGACGTCGCTGATGAGTTCCGGCGCAGCCAGCGATGAGCACTCTGCTCCATCTCTCCGAAAGGCCGACATCGCCATCGGCGCAAGGATGCTTTCCTCTCGTCTTCTCTTGGCCCCTCGCGAGTCTCGGTAGACTAGGTCGTTAGAACCCTCGCAGAACGAGCTCACTTCGTCACGCGCTCCACCAGGGGGTGCGGCGCTCGTCGTGGCGAAACACCAGAAGGAGTCGTCATGCGTCTTCTCGCGTCCGCCCCTCTGTTTCTCACCCTGGCTCTGGCACCGGCTCTGGCGCCGCTCGCTGCTCTGGCCATGGCTGCCGAGAATGACTCCCCCGCCTCACCGACCTTCCACAGGGACGTCCAGCCCATTCTCCAGAACAGCTGTCAAGGCTGTCACCGTGAAGGCGGCGCCAACCTGGGTGGCATGGTCGCGCCGATGCCGCTCTTGGACTACAGCGACACACGCCCCTGGGCCAGGTCGATCGCCCGGCAAGTCAAGGCCCGCACCATGCCGCCCTGGCACGCGTCGCAGGACCAGAGCGGCATCTTCCACAACCAGAGGACGCTGAGTGACAGCGAGATCGCAACCCTGGTGCGGTGGGCCGAGACCGGCGCCCTGAAGGGCAACGCAGCCGACGCACCGCCGCCCAAGGAGTGGCCCAAGACGACCGACGGCTGGATCACCGGCACGCCCGATCTCGAGATCAGCATCGGTGAGCCCTTCTTCGTCGAGGATGACGTCGAGGACCTCTACGTCTACTTCATCACCGAGATCACCGAGGAGATGCTGCCCGAGCCGCGCTGGGTGAAGTCGATCGAGTTCCAGCCCGGCAGCTCCATCGTCCACCACATCGTCGCACCGCCACTGGGTGGTCTCGGCCCGGGACTGCAGCCCTACATCTACCCGGACAACTTCGGCACCTTGCTGATGCCGGGCGACAAGGTGCGTTGGTCGATGCACTACCACAAGGAGCCAGGTCCAGGCACCGGCGTGTGGGACGAGTCGCGCGCCAACATCCAGTTCTACCCTGAAGGTGTCGTTCCCGAGCATGCCGTCTCGTGGCAGTCGGCCATCCGCGCCGATTTCGTGTTGCCGGCCGGCGAATCACACGTCGAATACACAAAACGCGTGACCTTCGAGCGCGACTCCCTGCTGCTGGCGCTCAACCCGCACATGCACCTGCGCGGCAAGTCCGCCAGATACACCGCCTTCTATCCCGACGGCTCCTCCGAAGTCCTCCTCGACGTGCCCAAGTACGACTTCAACTGGCAGACGACCTACGAGTATCCGCACGGCGAGGCGAAGAAACTCCCCGCCGGCACCGAAATCGAGTTCATGGCCGCTTGGGACAACTCGGCGGACAACCCGCACAACCCGGACCCGACGAAAGACATCACTTGGGGCGAGCCGACCACTGACGAGATGATGGTCGGCTGGATCATCGCCTCGGATGCCGAACCCGGCGTCGCGATGCCGGGCGGAGGACTCACCAGCCGGGCGCGCGTCAACGACTGACGGCCGCACACGCCGACGCACGAAGACGACGTGTTCCAGCGGCGACCCAGCTCAGTCGATCGGGATCAGTGTTCCGAGGAAAAAGTAGATCGAGCCCACGCCGACGACCCACAGGATGGCAGCGCGGTAGAACTCCGCCCACTTCGGCTTCGACCTGGTGAGCAACCAGAGAAGGCCGCCAACCAAGGTGACGACGACGACCTGACCGATCTCGACGCCCAGATTGAACAAGAACAACGCCGAAACGATCGCGTCCTGCGGAAGTCCGATGTCTCCCAAAACTCCGGCGAAGCCGAGACCGTGGAGAAGACCAAAGGAGAAGGCGACAATCTCGGGATGGCGACGGGCGATGGAGGTGCCTTCTTCGGGCCGAGTCAGCTCGTAAGCCAGGAACACGATCGAGAGAGCGATTCCCGCTTCGACTGGCCAGGTCGGGACACTCACGAAGCCCATCGCCGCGAGCCCCAACGTGAGTGAGTGGGCAACCGTGAAGGCCGTGATCTCCAAGAAGAGCCGCCACGCCGAGCTCGCGAGCAGCAAGAGGCCGAGGACGAAGAGGATGTGGTCGATTCCACCGAAGAGGTGATCGACTCCAACACCGAGATATGCCCACGGGCGGAGTGAGTTCTCGGTATCTCTGGGGGAAAAGGACGGATGGGTTGCGTTGAGTAGGAAGTTGAGCGATCGATCTTCGAGCTCGACCGTTGCGTAGACGTCGGTGATGCTTTCTCGCAGTCCGTCCACGACGATCTCACCGACCAGTCCGTCAGCGTCACACTGCCACTCGAATCGCTCGGTGAGGTAGCCACGACCTCTCTCGTAGATCGACTCACCCACCTGCTCACAACCCGCGGGCGGAACGGCCTTGAGGTCGAGACCTCGCATGAGGCCCTCGGCCGCGAGAATCGGCTGCCTCAGGCGGCCCTCGACGAGCCCCTCGGACTGCGAGCGAATCTCCAGGTACCCGGGTCGCACTTCGTGGGCAACTCCTGGCTCCGTGAGGACCCATCCGAGCAGCAGCGCGATGAGCGCCGTTAGGCGCAGTCGGCTCATTGGTCCAGAGACGATGGCAACGTGACGCGATAGTCGTTCCGGAGCTCGGACCACGCCTCCTCGTTGAGAGCCGCAAACCGCTCTTCCCGGAGGTCTTGATAGGCGTCGGCCCGAGCGTCCTCGAGCGAGACTTCGCCGCCCTCTCTCACCGCCACGATCTGCACGAGGTGAAAACCGTAAGAGGATCGCACCGGTCCCCACCACGTGGACTCTTGGACAGTCTCGTCGAGAAGCGCGTCGGCAAACTGGGCGCCGAACGTCTCCGTCAGCTCTTGGCGAGCTCTCGGGCCGTACTGCTTCGACAACATGAACGGCTGACCCAGACGACGCCAGAGCTCGCCGTCCGAGGACGAGCGCAGATGATCGATCAGGTAGTTGGCCTCGGCCTGGACGTCCTCTTCGGTTCCGCCCCCAAGATAGATGTGGCGGAATCCGACTCGTCGCGGCTCGGAGTAGCGTTCGCGATGTTCCTCGAAGTACGCCTGGAGCTCGCTTTCGAGGATGGGTGGCTCCTCGATCCGATCTCGCAACAACAGCTCCATCTTCTCGGCGAGACGACGCCGCAGGATCACGTCGCCATCGTCGAGACCCAAGCGAAAGGCCTCACGGACCAGGATCTCCTCGCGCACGTGGCGTTCGACGAGCGAATCGAGCTCGCTGACATCGGGAGCGGTATCCATCTGAACGACCCAGCGTGATCGCAGGACGTCGAGATCGTCTTCTGAAACGACGATCTCTCGATCGTCCACCGCCGGGCGCAACGCGTCGAGGGCGAAGAAGGCCAAACCCAGCACCACGAACAGAAAGAAGCGGTCCGTAAGGGTCCGCTTCAATGCCTCTTTCATCGGTGCAACCTCAACCCGGAACCTAGCCCCGAAAGACGGCTACTCACCTCAGAACGGACAAGAACAGCCCGCGAGTTCGCCATGGGCTGCTAGGAGGACGGGTTGTACCAGATCGGCGAAGACCAGGCGCGCTCCTGAATCGTCGGCTCGATGTCTTGCCGAGGCTCGACACCGACCCGGAGGGCATCCCACGTCGACCAGCGACAGGTCGGGTTCTCGAGCGCGCGCACGTAGTAGACCGCTCGCTGCGAGCCCTCGAAGTCCGGGTCGGTCCAGGCTGCCTTGAGCTCGTCTTCACCGACGTCTGCGCTGACGTTGCAGGTCGCCAGGTCGACCGTCGCTCCGTTGTTCGGACAACGATGGCTCGAGACATCCGGGGAGTTGCCCCCGGAACAGGCCACGTCAAAGACCTGCTCCATGGGTTTCCCATCCTCGATCCAGCCCTTGACGATCTGAACTCGATCCAGGGGTGCTCCGAGGGGATCTCGCATGGCCCAGACAGCAAACGTCGGCGCAGCGCCATCGTCGCTCGGATAGAGGTCACCACCCATGGGCACACCCTCAGCGTAGGCCGTCTCCAAGAAGTCGGCTGCCTCCAGGTCTGCGTCGTCGAAGCTCGGGCCCGCGAAGAAGCGGACTCGAATTCGTGGCCCCGACGTGGCGAAGGTCTCCTTGCGCAGAAAAGCCTGATAGATAGCCTCGCGGGTGTTCTCCTCTGCCCAGACCCCGGCGAGGCCAGAGGCGCCCCAGGTGTAGTAGTACGTGTCACGGTACGACCTGCCCGACCCGTCGCTGGTGCGCATCTCGGCGTCCGATGCCTGGGACGGATCGCCGATACTGACGTTGACGCCCTCACCTGGCACCGACCCACGAAGAGCAGGCTCGGCGTCGAGAATCCCGACCTTGGACCAGTAGTTGTCTTCCTGGAAAGAGCCGGCGGAGACGTGCGTGTCGCTCGCCCCGATCAGTCCGAACTTGTAGGGGTTCTGGACACCGCCTTCTTCGATCAAGAGGCCGCGGAGCAGAGCGTCGCGGACGTAGCTGCCCGGCGGATCACTCAAGATGGTCGTGGCGACCTTGTAAGGCATGATCTCGAAGTTGGCCCACTCGTCGTTCGGAGACAGTGCGGGATGCGTCTCTGAGGTTCCCTTGACCTGGGTCACCTCGACCACGGGCTCGTTGCGCATGCGAGTCTCAGCATAGGCGTCGTCGATCGCGCCGCCGTTGTAGTACTCCAACTCGAACATGCGACCCCCGGAGCCGTTCGAGTTGTGGGGCATGGCAAACGAGTCGATCCCATCAGCCCGCCAACGCTCCATGGCTGCCCAGAGGTCCTCCGGGTTGGACGAGTCGAGCCTGCTGAACGGTGATGCCGGAGCCGCCGAGCCGCGAAAGATGACGTTGCGATGCAGGTTGTCGCGATCCCCACCCGCCGAGGTGAACTCATAAGCGATGAAGGTCGTGAACTGGCCCGGGTCGTTGTGCTTCTCCGCGGCGGCAATGATCTCTTCCCAGGCACCTCTGACGACGTCCATGTCGAGATGCTCTTCGGTGCCCGGATCCCCACGCAGATACGGAGACATTCCTACGAAGCGAGCACGGCGCTCGTCGGCTGTTTCTGCTGCCCTGACCCCCTCCGCCTCGGGATGGTCGTAGGCTGGCGAGTCGGGCTCGGTCATTCCCGGCAACATGCCCAGGTACATGCCGTGGTCGGTCACAGCCTGAAAGTCGAGCGGGCGATCGAGCTTCATCTCGAAGCCCGCCGGGTGCGCGATCGCCGCACCCTTGGCAAATTCGTAGGAGTCGTTCGGATCGGTCGTCGTGCCGAAGATGAAGGCGTCGAACGAGTAGCGGGTGTGCACGTGAGTGTCGCCGAAGTAGGCGTTACGGAGCGGATTCGGAGCTTCTTGCTCCGGTTCCGACACCGTGCCCGGATCGGCGACAGTCTCGCCTGAGTCTTGCCCGCACGCAGAGAGCAGCAGGGCACCGACTAACACGATCGGTAGACGCTTCATCTCGGTTCTCCTGGAAGGGAGTATCGAATCTACCAGGCTCGTCCGCTCGGACGATTCTGGTGTTTGCTGGGTGCACGTCCAACAGCAAGCCATGACCTCCCTCGCTGGAGGCACCAGTTCAAGCGCTCTACCGGCCGAGCTGGTCCGGATGGTTGTCGGACGCCGCGTCGCGCCCCCACCTCACCGCGAACATACCCATCACGTGGTACCTTCTCGGTACACACTCACGAAATCTTTACCGACGATCGATCCTCGGTTGCTCGATCGTCTGATCACGCATGAGCTCTTGGAGGTCCTACATGGAATCGAGAGAACGAACACACTGGCTCGCCTTGGCGCTGGCCCTGCTCTTCACGGCGCTGGCCATGACCCCGCTGACCGCTCAGGAGGAGACCTCCGAGCAGCAGGAGCCCGAACAAGAGCTGACCGAGGAGATCGTGGTCGTCGGCTCACGCGCCAAAGACCCGCGCTCGGTGACCGACTCCCCGGTACCCATCGATCTCATCCAGTCGGACACACTGGAAGCCCTCGGCGGCACCGCCGACCTCACCGACAACCTGAAGGCGCTGGTTCCTTCGTACACTGCGACTCCGGCTACTGGGGACGGCAGCGCCTTCGTGAGACCCACCTCGCTGCGCGGACTCGCGCCTGATCAGGTTCTGATCATGGTCAACGGCAAGCGCCGGCATCGCTCGGCTCTGGTCCACATCTTCGCCCCGGCCGCCGGCAACGGCGCGCACGGCGTCGACGTCGGCATGATCCCCAGCATTGCGCTCGACAGAGTCGAGGTGCTCCGTGACGGTGCCGCGGCCCAGTATGGCTCCGACGCCATTGCCGGCGTCATGAACTTCCAGCTGAAGGACACCACTGGGGACACCGAGGTGCAACTCCAGTACGGCGAGCACTACGAAGGTGAGCAGAGCATTCGGGGCGGCCTGAACCATGGCTTCTCACTCCCGAGCAACGGCTTTCTCAATCTCAGCCTGGAGTACTCGGACAACGACGCGCTGTCGCGCGGCGTTCAGCGGCCGGATGCTCAGGCCCTCATCGACGCCGGGGTCCCGGGCGTGGGCGCCGACTCGCCGTTTGGCGACGCGCCTTTCGTACAGACATGGGGTCGACCGGAAACCGAAGGCACCCGGCTGTTCTTCAACGGTGGCTGGCTCCTCGGCGAGAGTGCCCAAGCCTACTTTCATGGCGGCTACGCCGACACCGACGGTCGCTACCGATTCTTCTACCGGAGCCCCAACCACTCCAGCTTGGCACCGTTGCGTGCCGAGGGCTTCACCGGGCTGCCGGCCGGCTACACACCTTTCCTCGACGGAGACCAGACGGACTCAGTGCTCGTCGGTGGCGTCAACGGCCTGTTCGACAACGGCATGACCTACGACTTCAGCCTCGGGTATGGCCAGAATGAGCTCGACTACTTCCTGAACAACTCGATCAACCCCGCAATCGGCCTGGTCAACGGTGAGCCCGCACAACGAGACTTCGACGTAGGTGCTCTCGAGCAAGAAGAGCTCAACGTCAACGCCGACTTCTACCACGTGTTGTCGGACAAGCTCGGCCTCGGCTTTGGTGCCGAGTGGCGCGAGGAGACCTTCAAGATCGTGGCCGGTGAGCCTTCGTCGTACGCTGGCCCGGGTGTCAGTGGATTCCGTGGCTTCTCGCCCAACAATGCCGGTTCTTTTGCGCGAGACAACTACGCCCTCTACGCCGACCTGGAGCACAACGTCAGCGACCGGCACTTGATGCAGTACGCGGTTCGCTTCGAAGACTTCTCGGACTTCGGCAGCACCGTCAACGGCAAGATCGCGACGCGCTACGACGCGACCGACGCCGTGACGCTGCGAGCGGCACTCTCGACAGGCTTCCACGCTCCCACGCCCGGCCAGGCCAACTACCGCCAGGTCATCACCACCTTTGATGGAGTCACCGGGCAGCAGGTGGAGGAGGGTCTCGTGCCGTCCACGAGCCCGCTCGTCGAAGCTGTCGGCGGCACGGCTCTGACCGAAGAGACCTC
>JANQPS010001135.1 GCA_028285365.1 Thermoanaerobaculia bacterium
GCCGGTGCCCTCGATGCGCAGGTCGGTCCAGAATCGCTCGCGCAGCTCGGGGATGCGCGCGAGCGCCTCGCCCAGCCCGTCGGCGTTGCGCGCGATGCCGCAGTGGTCCCACATGATGCGTCCGAGCTCCCGATGAAGCGACTCCACCGTGCTCTGCCCACGGATCGAGAGGAGTCGCTCGATGCGCGCTCCGGCCTCGCGCTGCGCGTCGGCAAAGGCGGGGTGGGACGTGTCGACGTCGCCATAGGGATGGCGGCTCAGGTAGTCGCCGATCGTGATGGGGATGATGAAGTAGCCGTCCGCGAGGCATTGCATCATCGAGCTGGCGCCGAGCCGGTTGGCCCCGTGATCCGAGAAGTTCGCCTCGCCGATCGCGAACAGGCCGGGCAGGGTGGTCATCAGGTCGTAGTCGACCCAGAGGCCGCCCATCGTATAGTGGGGCGCCGGAAAGATGCGCATGGGCGTGTTCCACGGGCTCTCTCCCGTGATGCGCTCGTACATGGCGAAGAGGTTCTCGTAGCGGGAGGCGATGACGTCGCGGCCGTGCTGCTCGATGGCGTCGCGGAAGTCGAGGTACACGCCGATCCGCGTGGGCCCCACGCCGAGGCCCTGATCGCAGACGTCCTTCGCGTTGCGCGAGGCGACGTCGCGCGGAACCAGATTGCCGAATCGCGGGTAGCGCTCCTCCAGGTAGTAGTAGCGCTCGCCATCGGGGATCTCGCCGGGCGGGCGCGTGTCCCCGGACCGCTTCGGTACCCAGATCCGCCCATCGTTGCGCAGCGACTCGCTCATCAGGGTGAGCTTGGCCTGGTGCTCGCCGCTCACGGGGATGCAGGTCGGATGGATCTGGTTGTAGCAGGGGTTGGCGAAGCCGGCGCCCCGCTTGTGGGCCCGCCAGGTGGCCGTGACGTTGCAGCCCTTTGCGTTCGTGGAGAGGTAGTAGACGTCCGAGTAGCCGCCGGTGGCGAGCACCACGGCCTCGGCGGCGTGGCTCTCGATCTTTCCCGTCACGAGGTTGCGGACGACGATGCCTCGAGCGCGCCCGTCGATCACGACCACGTCGAGCAGCTCGGTGCGCGTGTGCATCTTCACGTGGCCTTCGTGGATCTGCTGTGCCAGCGAGGAGCAGGCGCCCAGAAGGAGCTGCTGCCCGGTCTCGCCGCGGCAGTAAAAGGTCCGTTCTACGAGCACCCCGCCAAAAGAGCGGTTGGCGAGCATGCCGCCGTACTCCCGGGCAAACGGCACGCCCTGGGCCACCGCCTGGTCGATGATGCCGGTCGAGAGCTCGGCGAGTCGCCAGACGTTGGCTTCGCGGGACCTGAAGTCGCCGCCTTTCTGGGTGTCGAGGAACAGTCGGTAGACGGAGTCGCCGTCGTTACGGTAGTCCTTGGCGGCGTTGATGCCGCCCTGTGCGGCGATGCTGTGCGCGCGCCTGGGGCTGTCTTGGAAACAGAAGCAGTCGACGCGATAACCCATCGCACCAAGCGACGAGGCTGCTGACGCACCGGCCAGACCGCTGCCGACCACGATGACTCGGTAGCGAGGGCGGTTTCGTGGTCCGACGAGTCGAAGGTGTTCCTTGTGGGTGGTCCACACGTCCTCGATCGGAGCATCCGGGATCAGGGAGTTGAGATTCATGGTGCCCTCAGGTGCCCTCGCGAGCTGGCTGGCTCGACGGCGGCTCCGCCGGCTGAAGAGTGCTCGGAATGTCCGACCGGCTCCGGCGGGGGATCCATGAGGCCAGTGGCAAAGGCGATGGGAATGGCCGAGAAGAGCACGAAGAGCACGACCGCGAGCCCGATGGCCGTCCAGCGAAGCGCTGTGTTGCGATCCGGGTTGTCGATCCCGAGTGTTTGAAAGGCGCTCCACGCGCCGTGATAGAGGTGAAACGAAACGACCACCATGCCGATGAGATAGATCGCCACGTACAGCGGCATCATGGGCCCGGTAGCGAAGGCGTTGTAGAGGTTGAAGTAGAGCGCGCCGTGCTCGAAGTTGGCCGCGTCCACCCAGCCGACAGTCAGGTGGAGCAGGTGGAATACCAGGTAGGCCAGGAGCAAGAGGCCACTGACCATCATGAGTAGGGCCGATCGGCTCGCCCTGGCAAAACGCTGTCGCTGATAGCCGACCGGTCGTGCAGCTCGGTTGATCGCTGCGAGCTGGAGAACCGTGATCACGTGAAGAACGACCGTTCCCAGCAAGAAGGCTCGGAAGGCCCAAAGGAACGCTGCATGAGGCAGAAAGGGCTCACCAAACGTTCGTAGCGCCTGGGCGTAGACGTCGATGTCGGGCACGCCGGGCTCAGGGTCGGGCAGGAAGACCTTCAGGTTCCCGACGACGTGTGCGACGAGAAAACCCAGCATGGCCAGGCCAGTGGCAGCCACGATGACCTTCTTGCCCACGACGCTGTTGTAGAAGTTCGCGATCCGAGTCAATGGGGTCTCCTGCGCTGACCTGGTTGAGCGGCGCAACGGGTGTTGGTTCGATGATAGACGGCGAGCTCGGGGCCGGAGCCACTCTCCGCGTTCTCATCTTAGGTCTTCGTGGGCGCTCCGGATTCTGATTCGGCGACGCAGCGCGTGCGGCACCCACGGTGGTCTGAAGGAGTTGTCTCTCGAAGCGCAGCTGACTGCATTGAGACTTTGTCGCCTGGACCCTGCGGGTTACGCCGAGTCTGAAATGGATGGCTCGTGCACGGAAGCCATCGAGGAGTCGTTTCGAGGTCGAGTAGCCCGAGACTCTTCATCTGCTGGGTTAGTCTCGGAAGACGTTGCCATTAGAAACAGGAATTCGTCTCGCTCAGTACGAGATCGCTGGGCCGCTCGGAAGTGGCGGCATGGGTGAGGTCTACCGAGCGCGGGACACTCAGCTGGGACGTGACGTAGCGATCAAGGTCCTCTCGGAAGGTCTCGAGGACGCACAGCTGGCCGCTCGTTTCGAGCGCGAGGCCAGAGCCTTGGCTGCGCTCAGCCATCCCAACGTGGCGACGCTCCACGGCTTCGAGCGGTCGGCTGAGATCGACGGTGGATTTCTCGTCATGGAGCTCGTCGAGGGGGACGACCTTGCGGAAGTGATCGCTCGTGGATCTCTGTCGGTCGACGAGACACGCGGGATCTTTCTGCAGATCGCCGAGGGGCTCGAAGCGGCACATGAGGCTGGGCTGGTCCATCGTGACCTCAAACCGGGCAATGTCCGGGTCACCGAAGAGGGCAGGGTCAAGATTCTCGACTTTGGCCTGGCTCGTGCCATGAACCCAAGTGCGGTCAGTGGTTCCGATCTCGATGACTCTCCGACGCTCGCCCAGGACCTGACGCTGGACGGTGCATTGCTCGGTACCGCTCCCTACATGAGTCCCGAGCAGGCGCGAGGGCAAGCGGTGGACAAACGCGCGGACATCTGGGCCTATGGATGCTGCTTGTTCGAAGCGTTGACGGGTGAGCGGCCGTTCGGCGACCGTGACGTCGCCGGGACACTGGCTCAGATCCTGACCGCCGGGCCGGACTGGTCGAAGCTGCCCGACGAAGTGCCAGCTCCGATCGGGTCGCTGGTGAGGCGCTGCCTCGAGAAGAATCCCCGCGAGCGCTTGCGTGACATCGGTGAGGCAAGGGTCCTGCTTCGCAGGGCGGACAGCTCGGTCACTAGTTCGTCCGGCTCGAGTCACCGGTCGGCGGAGTTCGCGGCCGGAGGACGAAGATCTCCTGGCTTTCCGTGGCCAGTTGCTGCAGGAGTGATCGCTCTACTGACAGCTGGCCTGATCGGATGGAGTCTGCGATCCACTGGAGACGAGGCGAGCCGGCCGTCGCGCCTGGCTCTGGCTGCACCAGCAGGCAAGACTTTTCTCTACCGCAATGCGCCAACGATCGACATTTCTGAAGACGGCCGGCTCATTGCGTCGTCCCACGGCCAGATGTACGTTCGCGACCTCGACGGCGACCCTCTGCCCAGGCTCGTCGAGGGAACCTTGGAGTGGCTTCCGTTCTTTTCTCCTGACTCGTCGTGGTTGGGCTCCGCGGGTGCAGCTCTGACGAGGACCGCCCTGGACGGTGACGAGGTGCGCACCATCTTCGAGATCGATGGCCTACTCAGGGGAGTTCACTGGTCGGCCGATGACTCGATCTTCTACGCGAGCAACTTGGGCGGCGGCGGCGTCTATCAGGTGAATGTCGAGGGTGGAGATCCTGTTCTCGTGACCCGAGCTCAAGCTCCCGAGTTTCACTCCTATCCACAGCTTCTTCCAGACGGCGTCACTCTGATCTACACGGTCTTTTCTCCTGAGCGTGACCCTTCTATCGTTGCCTCCAGGATCGACACCGACCTGGGCGAGGCCCCGCGCGTGCTCCGTGAGAACGCCTTTTATGCGCGGTACGTCGAAACCGGGCACCTGCTCTACGCGGAGGTCGGCTCGATCCTGGCAGTTCCTTTCGACCCCAAGACCCTCGAATTGGGTGCGCCGGTCCGAGTGCTCGACGACGTGATCACGAGCCGTATTGACTTGTTCGCGGAGTTTGATGTTGCGCGTGAAGGCTCGCTGATCTATCTCACCGGCACTCGCGAGAATCGGAATCGAATTGTCCGGCTGCGCCCGGACGAACCTCCCGAAGTCTTGACAGAGATGCCCGCCTTCTACGATGTCTGGCGGGTCGAGATCTCGCCCGACCAACGCTTTCTCGCGCTTTCGATGGACGGGCACAGGGAAGTCGTGGTTTTTGACATCGCCCATCGCAGAGTCCGTCAGAAGGTCGGGCGAGGGTCTTTCCCAGTCTGGCATCCCGACGGCGACGAGTTGGTGTGGCTGGGATCGAGTCTGATGCGCGCTCGCATCGACAGAACGGATTCTCCTGAAGAAGTTCTGCGACCGCCACCAGAGTCCGTAGTCGTACCCTGGTCTTGGTCCGCGGATGGTCGAGATCTGGTGCTCTACGTCGAGCGGCCCGACGAGAACTTCGACCTGTATACCTACGACCTCGCTGCAAATGAGCTCAGGCCACTCCTTCAGCTGTCCGGTATGGAGATCTATCCGGCGATTTCTCCCGATTCGCGGTGGGTTGCGTATACGACTTTGTCTGAGGAGAACGGTTTGGAGGTCCGTCTGACCACGTACCCGCAGGGTGACACGTCTACTCTGGTCGATCTGGGCTTCTGCGCTCGATGGTCTGATGACGGCACGCTCTTCTACTTCCAGGAGCACAACGTCATGAGAGTTCGCTTGCGATCAGAAGGAAGTCGCGCCGTGACTACGGAGCCGGAGCTGTTCGTTCGCGATGTCGACGACCAGTGCTCTTGGGACGTGGCGCCAGACGGCAGCCATGTCATCGCGATCGAAAAACGAAAAGAGCCCAGTCTGATTCTGGTCACCGATTGGCTCGACGAGCTAGAACGCCTCGTTCCTCGCGAATGAGGCGTGGGGCTGGGCAGGTCAAGATGCCGTCTGGATTCAGCAGACCCGCCTATTGGCAGAAAGGCTTGCGCGTCATGACGGGTCTGGTCCCGTGTCTCGTGTTTGCAGGCCTCTTCTCGTCGACGGCTAGGGGCCTCGCCCAGCTACCGCCCCACGACGCGATCCGTCAGACCCCTACCCCCTCCTGGGTGGTTCCGGTCGACCTCGAAGCACTGACGAGCGCTCGAATGGCTGAGTCTGCGGCAGAACTGGCGCGACTGGTGTTTCACGACACGCAGATCTTCGTTCCAGAAAGCAACGCGACCAACGCTGCGCAGACCTATGAGCAAGAGGTCTTTCACCTGGACAGTAGCGGGGATGTCGAGGAGCTTTCGACAGTCTCGCTGGAATTCGATCCGAGCTATCAGACGCTCGAAGTGCACGCGGTGCGCGTCCTGCGCGACGGTGAGTGGTCGGATCGGATCGGACGTTCGCTGGCGTCGGTCGCTCAGGTGGAAGATCAGCTCGAGCGTTACGTCTACGACCAGTCGGAATCGCTATTGATGATTCTCGACGACGTTCAGGTCGGCGACTGGCTGAGCGTCGAATACAGCCTTCGAGGAAGCAACCCGGTCATGGGCGACGATTGGGCAGACGCCGTGTGGCTGGTCAGTCAGGCGGTCTCGAAGCGGTCTGTGCGGGTGCTTGCCCAGAGACCCGTCGCCTTTGCCGTGCACGGTGATGCGCCCGATCCGTCGAAGGACGTTGCTGACGGCAACTCTCGCGAGATCGTCTGGACGTTGGAGAATCGGCCCGAACCGGAGTACACCCACTCTCTGCCGTGGGGCTATTCGCCGCAACCGTGGATCCAGCTTTCGACTCAGCGGACGTGGAGTGACGTTGTCGACTGGGCACTTCCGGTCTTCGAGCCGCCACCGAGTACGCCAGACGTGCGCGAGATCGCGAGCCGTTTTGCCAACCTCTCCAGAGAACAGGGCTTGCTCGCGGCGAGGCGCTGGGTACAAGACGAGATTGGGTACTTCTCGGTAGCGATGGGCGAACACTCTCACCCCCCCTATGTGCCGTCAGAGACGCTCGCAAGGCGATACGGCGACTGCAAGGACAAGACGGTTCTGCTGTTGTCCGTGTTGCGAGAGCTGGGAATCGACTCGTGGCCGGTACTCATCAACACGAACTGGAGGGAAGGGCTCGTCACGTTTCAGCCGTCGCCACTTGCCTTCGACCACATCATCGTGGCGGCGGCTGTCGGTGACCGGGTGATTTGGATCGATCCGACTCTGGGTGGCCAAGGTGGTGATGCCGTCGACGCCATGACGGTTCCGAACTACCGCTACGGACTGGAGGTGAGAACAGGGGTTGCCGAGCTGTCCGAGATTCCTGAGAGACAGCGCGCTCCAGGTCTGAAGCAGGTCTTCTACCACTACCGCGTGCAGGAGGACCTCCTCCAGTATCAAGTTCACGTCAAGACTGTGTTCTCCGGAGCGGAGGCGGAAGGCATGAGGCGCACCCTTGCCGAACTGTCGACAGACGAGCTCCAAGAGAACTACCTCGAGTACTACCAGGCCGAACACTTGGACGTCAGCGTGCGAGAGCCGCTCAGCATCACCGACGATCGCGAGGGCAACGTCCTCGAAGTCGAAGAGCACTACCAGGTCTCGTCCAGCGGCGATGCCTTCGGTTGGACGTTCTATACGTTCGAGCTCGAGCTGAGCGGTGAGCTCGGTTATGCAGAGGCCGACCGGACTGCCCCGCTGGTCCTGGGACATCCGCGTCTGCGTCACGAGATGATCCGGATCGACGTCCCCACTCCCTGGGCCTTCACCCGAGTCGGCGACGTCGTCGACAACCCCTGGTTCAGCTACGTAGCCTCCTCGAAGATCGGCCCGGAGCGTCGGAGCATCGAGCTCGAGTACGGACTCGAGACCAAGAGCGACGTCGTCGCGCCTGCAGACTTCGATCGCTACAACCAGGAGCTCGAAAGGGTCTCGGAGAGTCTGGGCTACGGCATGGACACCGGAGTCACCGACCTCCCGTTCGACTGGAGCGATCTGGCCGGAGACTCGATGTTCGGTCGGGATCGACGCGCGGTGCTCGGAGCCGCTGTGATCGGTGGAGTGATGGGGTTCGGGGTCCTGGCGCTGTTGCTGAGTGCTCGCGTAGGGGACCGTCGGCTGATGGCCTACTGGCTGCCCCAGACCCAGACGGTCTCGAGCTCCACCGCCAGCCACGCTTCGTTGGGAGTGAGTTTTGCCGACCCGTCGATCAGGGTGCTGCTCGCCGTCGTCGCCGTGTCGTTCGCGACCCTTGCCGATCTGATCTCGGTACCGGCAGGACTTCTTTCGGAGCCTTCCGTCGAAGGGCTGTTCGTCCTGGAGTTCCTCTACGCCGGGTTCGTTCTGATGCTTCTGTTCTTGGCAGCTCTCTTTTCAATCGCCGCCCAGCGGCAGTTCCTGCGCAACCTCAGACCGTTGGGACTGGACAGTCTCGATCCGGGAATCAACTGGAGCACCTTCTCGTGGTTCGTCCCGTTGGCGAATCTGTTTGTGCCCTATCGGAGCTACGGACAAGTTGTCGTGGGGTGCTCGGCTCCGCAGGATCGGCCAGTGATGCTTCGACTGCTCGGCAGCTGGTGGGCGTTGTGGGTCTTCGCGCTGTTCCTGGACACCTCCCTGCTGGCTGCGACGAGCCTGTCGAGCAATACCGTCGCAGACGGACTGGAGACGCTGTGTGCGCTCGTCTACGCCCTGGCGGCAGTCCTCTTCGTGACGTTGCTCCTGGTGTTGCGCGCCAACCAGCTCGAAGCTGCGCGGCGCGCGGCCGCAGCCTCGAAAGAGGATCGCCCTCCATCACTGACGCCGGACAGTCTGGCCGAGCGCCTCTTCGTCGACGAGGTGGCCTCGCCGTCGTCGCCGCCACCACCACCACCACCAGCACCACCGCGGTCGCCCGGATCTACAGGGACAGCTTTCTGAAACACACCGAACGGCGTCGGGACAGCTCGACGAGATTGCCGTCCGACATTTCGAGTCGCAGCCTCTCGCCGAACCAGGGCTCGACCGCGGTCACGTGGCGCAGCGACACGATCTGGCTGCGATTGGCTCTGAAGAACAGAGCCGGGTCGAGTCGGTCTTCGAGATAGTTGAGTGTGCGCCTGATCGTGGGACGGTTTTCGCCAAAGACCACGTGGGTCACGTTGTCGTGGGCTTCGAAGAGAACAATTTCTCGCAGATCCACGAACCAGCAGCGCTCGCCGTCACGCACGAAGATCCGCTTGAGCTCCGACGGCGTGTCGTTGGGCGCAGAGGCAGGTGGTGGCTCGGGGTGTGCGCGCTCCAGCGCAGCAGCAAGTCGTGCTGGCTCGATGGGTTTGAGGAGATAGTCGAGCGCGTTGACCTCGAAGGCGCGCAGCGCGTGGTGCTCATAGGCGGTCGTGAAGATCACCCGAGGAACGTCGTCCAGCACTTCGAGCAGATCGAAGCCATCTGCGCCCGGCATGTGAATGTCGAGGAAGAGCAGGTCAGGCTCGTGCTTTTCGCATTGGCGAACGGCGTCCCTTACGTCACCAGCCTGACCAAGCACCTCGACTTCGGGATGTTCTCTGAGCAGACGCGCGAGCTCCCGACGGGCGATGGGCTCGTCGTCGATGACCAGGGCTTTCATGACAGATGGCTCAGGACGGTCTGGTGCTTGGATGAGTGGTCGGCAAGGAGAGTGTGGCTTTCACCCCGCCATCGTCTTCTTCGACGCGAAGTGATGCATGCTCGTCATAGACGATCGACAGTCGCCGCCGTGACTGCTCGAGGCCGTCGCCGGAGACGTCCGACGAGCGCAGCTGGCCTTCGTTACGCACGATGATCACCAGAGTTGCGTGCTCGACCTGAGCGCTCACCTCCAGCTTGCCGGGGCCCGGGTTGTCGCCGATGCCGTGTTTGACCGCGTTCTCGACCAGATGCTGCACGATCAACGGTGGTACGTGAAGTGAGAGGGCGTCGTCGTCGACGGAAATGTCGACGCGCAGCCGATCCTCGAAGCGGACGGCCTCGAGCGCCAGGTAGTCGCGCACGGTCGAGAGCTCTTGCTCCAGAGTCACCGTCGTCCGTTCGGCGGCTCCCAGGGTCGAGCGCAACATGGAGCTCAGGCGGGTGATCATTTCCCGGGCTCGAGAGGGCTCCTCCTCGACCAGGCCCCGAATGCTATTGAGCGCGTTGAAGACGAAGTGCGGGTTGAGATGCGACTTGAGTGCGCGCAGCTCCGCGTCGGCGACGGCAGCTTCGAGTTGCCACTGCTTGCGTTCGGAGCGCCTGAGGCGCTTGAGGATTTCGTAGCCGTAGAAACAGAGGTGCCAGGCGACCAGGACTCCGGTCCAGTAGAGCGTCAGTCCGGCCAGCTGGTTCGGGTCACTGAGTGCTTTGACTTCGTGGAATCCCTTGACCATCCGAACCAGCAAGGGGCTGGCGAGCCTGGTGAGGAGGGTCAGGGCTCCGATGATCAGCATGCCGCCGAAGAGGCACGCAGGAAGTGAGCGCAGCAGCCAGCCGCCGAGCCCCAACTCGTGCCAGCGTCGACGAAGAGTGACCACTCGAAGACCTTGCGTGAACAGGTAGCCGAGGACTGCCACCTGGCTGTAGACGATCACGCTGACCCAGGCAAAGCGGTCGATGATCGCGCCGAGGCTGACGTGGAGGACGACGATGATCAGCCACAGTCCGATCTGGGCGAGGTGAAAGCGCCGGTCTTCGCCGGTCTCCTGCACGTCTAGCCCGGATGGATGGTCGGGGGTGGGTTGTGGTTTGGGAGTGTTCTGCACGACCGCTTCTCGGTCACGTCTCGGTCAGGTCTCGGTCTCGGTACGGAGTCCTCAGTAGTCCACACCTGTCGATGAGTCGCAAGGTCGCGACGTTCGACACCTCCTCCTGCCGCTCACCGTCCCCTCCGACCGTTGGCTCACGAAGCCGCGCACGTCTCCACCCCGAGACGTACTCTGCTTGGAGACCTTCGCAAGATCAAAGGAGACTTTCATGAGATATCCGACTCGTCGCATCGATCAACAGAAGCCCGCAAGACCGGCAGTGGCTCTGATGGTGTCGCTCGCGTTGATCGCGAGCACCGGTCTTCTCGGCGCGACCGACTCCAAGTCGGGGCAACAGATCGTGGACCGTCATCTCGAGGCCATGGGCGGCAAGAAGCTCGTCATGAAGCGGCACGACGTCGTCTACAAGGGGCAGTTCGAGGTCCAGGGATTCAGTGGCCCCTTCGAGATTCACCGCAGCGACGGCAAGATGCTCTTTACGGTGGAGCTCGAGGGTCTTGGAACTCTCAGTCAGGGATACGACGGCACCGTTGGCTGGGAGATGGGCCAGGCCGGTCCCGAGGTGCTCGAAGGCGGACGCCTGGAGAATCTGACTCGTCAGATCGATCCTCGTCATGAGCTCCGTGGGGCGCCGTTCTACGAGAGCATCGAGTCGGTCGGGACCCAGGAGCTCGACGGAGAAACTCTCGACAAGGTCAAGCTCGTGTCGACCTCGGGCGAGGAGATCTTCGAGCTCTACGATCCGGTCTCGGGTCTGCGACGCGCCAACATCTCCACGACGCAGACGCCCGTGGGGGAGCAGGAGCTCACTCTGATCTTCAAGGACTACGAAGATCACGATGGACTCATGGTGGCCAAGACCATCATCCAGCGTGTTGCCGGTCAGGAGATCGTCCGCCGAGTCGAGAGCGTCGAGTTCCGGTCGAGTAGCGCCGACGTCTTTGCCCTGCCGGCTGAGATCGCGGATCTGGTCGAGTAGCACGGCTGTCCTGGAGCCCAAGGTGATCCAACCCTTTTTGCCGTCGGCCGCTGCGCTGACGGCGCCTCGCCTCGTCGTCATCTGGCTATTTGGCCTACCGTGCCTCCTTGGCTCTGCCGAGGCAGGCCGCGCACAGAGCTTCGGCAACTTCGTCGAGATGCGCGTCTACACCACCAAACCGGAAGTGCGTGACCGTTTCCTCCACTACTTCGAGGAGCACTATCTCGAGTCTCAGGAGGTCCTGGGCATGCGCATCTGGGGTCAGTTTCGCGACCTCGACGAGCCGTCTCACTTCGTCTGGGTCCGTGGCTTTACGAGCATGGAGGAGCGACTCGACGGGCTGAGGACCTTCTACACCAGTCCCATGTGGCGAGAGACCGGTCAGGAGGTGGGATCCATGCTGGCTGCGCGCGGCAGGGTGCGCCTTCTCGAACCCGTCGACAAGTCATGGCGCTTCGATCCCAAGTGGAGGCGAGCTCCGCTGCTCAGCGAAGCGGGCGAACGCGATCTCGGAGTCGTGGCCGTGCTCGAGCTCGGGCCGCCGCTCGAGTCACCTGACTCCTCGGGTGACTCCTCGACTGACGACGACGGTGGGGGCTCACGAGACTCCATCGATCTCGATGCTGTCGTCCAGAGCGTCGAAACCCACTGGCGGCCTGTTGCCGAGGCTTCTGGAGGAGCTTCGCTCGGACTGTTTCGGACGAGCCAGGAAGAGAACGACTTTCCGGCTCTTCCGGTCACCGAGGTCGACGACGCGGTCGTGTGGTTCGTGAGCTTCGCGAGTCGCGAGGAGCTCAGCTCGTTTCTGGTCAGGCGAAAGGTGGGCTCACCGCCGCTCGATCCGCGTAGGGTGTGGGTTCTGGAGCCTGGCGAGCGCTCGAGGTTGTTCAACCGGGAAGGATAGTGGCAGGCGACGGCTCGTCGTGATGAATCGTGACAGCGTCGCGATTCCCGGGACTTGACCGACGCGGCGTGAGGAGAAGCCGTTGCTCCTCTTGCGCCGCGTCGGTCAGTTTTGTCTGTGAGGGCAACTGAGGCCAACTCGAGGCCGGGACACGTATTCTCACGTGACCGTCAGATCGTGCTCGCACCGGGTCTGGTGATCCGTTGGTCGCGAGCGCCTTTCATCGAGGAGTGCCCCATGAGTCGCCACCTGAGAATTGCTGCGCGTGTGTCTCTGACGTTGCTTTTGGCTTCTGTGATGTTCACCCCGGTCACGGGAGCTCTTGTCGGAGACGAACCCTGGAACCAGTGGCGCGGGCCTGACCGAGACGCCCACGCTTCGGGGTTTGGTGAGCGATCGGCATGGCCCGCCGAGGCCAGGACCGTGTGGCAGGTCGAGGTCGGGCAGGGGCATGCGTCACCGGTCACGGATGGCGAGCGGGTGTGCGTTCATGCGCGGGTTCAGGACGACGAAGTCGCGTCCTGCTT
>JANQPS010001144.1 GCA_028285365.1 Thermoanaerobaculia bacterium
GCGGAGCGCTTGAGTTCGTTGGCTGTTGAGCTCCACGCCGAGCCGCCGGCCGCCCAAGCGTAGTCTTCGACCCCCGAAGGCATCTCGACGAAACGCTCGAAGCTCGTGGCGCTCTCGTCGAGAAGGCACAGCCACCATCCGTCGCCTTCGGTCTTGTGAACGAACGAGAGCTCGCCCCCAGCTGGCTCGGGTCGACGCGCGATGGCCCGTCCCGGGTTGGTGGCGATGACGCGACCGGGCTTTGGACCGGGCTCGGCGAGCTGCAGGGTGGCCGGTTCGCCGAGTACGAACAGCAGCAGGCGCTCTGAACCGGACCAGGCGTGGTAGCCGACCGGGTTGACGTTCTCGAGTATCAGTTTGGGGCTGCCGTCGTCGATCGGGAAGCTCCACAACTGCTGGACGAGGTCGCCGTAATCCCGGATGACCGAGATCGCGCCACCACTGCTTCCGGGGATCGGTGTCGGGGAATAGACACTTTGCGCAACGTCGACGACGGTATGCCGCTCCCGGGTCGAGAGCTGGTAGCTCACGATGTTCGTCGTACCGTCATCGGACAGCGTCGTATAGAGGAGCCAGTTGTCGTCGAGAAACGACGGCTGGTTGTCGTAGGCCGGACGATCGGTGACTCGGTGGACGACTCCCAGGCTCGGCCGTCCCTCGGCGTCGTGGCTGATCTCGACGATGGCGATGTCGGTCTGGGGCGGCGGCTGGGCTGAGATGTCCGCTGACATCAGGAAGATCGAGATCATCGTCACCACGAGGACCACGTCGTGACGCGAGCGCGAGCCGGGTCGATCGGCGTCTCTGGACCGCTTCGAGCTGGACTGGTGAGCTTCTACCATTGGGTCTCTCCGTTGACCACCGTGACAGGTGTGGTGGCGTCCAGCATGACACGCAGCCAGGCCAGTGAGGCCGGGTCAGTGAGGCCGGGCCAGAACGGAGCAGAACGTAAGAAGCGCAGGGTTTTGGACCCTGCGCTTCGTTTGGGCTGTGAGGGTGTGTCCTGAGGAACCGAGAGGTTCTGTGGGCGCTTGGGGGCTCGACTTCGGGACTACGGGGCGTGCCGCAGTTCGAAGGTGCTCGGCCGCTGCAACCCTGATCTCATCAGGTGCTCAAGCCCGGCTGTGGCTTTTGGCCGCCCTCGGGTTCACCGATTTCCGGTCCCCAGAGCCTCCAAGGATAGACCCTCTGACGATCGGCCTAGTGACCGAGGGCTCGAGATGGTCCGGCGGTGTCATGTGACCTCCGTTCGTTCGAGCTGCATCCAAGCTACGCCTCGAGATCGAGGCTGTCAAGCGACCGAACGGTCGGACTCTTTGCACTCGGTTCTCGGACCAAGCATGGATGCTGCACATAGAGTGTCGAGGTGAGTGCGAGCCAGCTCTTCGAAAGTCTCAAACGACTGGAGTTACGCGCCGGGGACTTTGCGGTCTTCGGTAGCGGACCGCTGGCGATCCGCGGACTCGTCGACGATCCAGGAGACCTGGACGTTTTGTGCCGGGGGGCCGCCTGGTGGAGTGTTCGACAGCTTGCGCGCGACGGAGTAGGGGTCCTGAAGAGATTGCCGGAGTACGACGACGTCGAGGTGATCACGCTGGGCCGCCTGTCGTTCGGCACCCGGTGGGGCATCGGGGACTTCGACGTCGACGACTTGATCGACACGTCCGAGTGGATCGCCGGCCTTCCGTTCGTGCGGCTCGAGCACGTGGTGTCCTACAAACGCCAGCGACGCTCGCCGCGAGACCTCGAGCACCTGGCTCTCGTCGACCATCTGGACGTGGCCGAAGCCCCACGAGCTGTCGGTCGGGATGGCGACAATGGCCGCTCCGGTGAGTGAGCTCGCGATCGATGCGGGGCTCAGCTCGAGCGGAGCACTGATGCGGGATCCACTCGGCTTGCTCTGAGCGACGGGATCAGGACGGCCAGGAGGCCGGCCGCTCCCAGAACCAGGGAGACGAAGGCGTAGGTTCGAGCCTCAGTCGGGTCGACCTCGTGCAGCAGGCTGGCCAGCAGTCGACTGGCTGCCAGCGCCAGGACGACGCCTACCGCAAGTCCAGCCAGCACCAAAGCGGCACCACGGCGTGCGAGAGTGACGACGACCTCGCGGCGGTCGGCTCCCAGAGCCATACGCACGCCGATCTCCGGGATGCGCTGCGTGGTCCCGACGGCCACCACGCTGTAGATGCCGATGACGGCGAGGCTCAAGGCGAGTCCGGCGAGGAGACCGAGGACCGTCAGGTGAAAGCGCGGACTGGCGAGGTGTCGGCCGACGAGCTCGTCGAGCCTGGATGCGGATCCCAGGGGTAGTGAACGATCGACGTCTTGGACAGCCATGCGCATGGCTTCCTGGGTGACCGAAGGGGCCTGGGTGCCGCGAGCCACTAGCTGAAAGCCACTGATCGGATAGCTGGCGTTGTAGGGCATGAAGTAGCCAACGCTGGGAGCTGCACCGAGCTCCAGCGAGCGCACGTCGGCCGCAATTCCTACCACCTCGATCCACTCGGCGTCGTCGCCGCCGATTCGGAAACGCTTGCCCACCGCATCGTTCGACGTCCAGAAACGCTCCGCGAAGGCGCGGTTGACGACCGCAACCAGGGCGTCGTGCTCGAGGTCGGCGCGCTCGATGTCGCGACCCGCCAGCAGCGGGATGTCCATGGACTCGAGATAGCCGTCAGAAACGAGCGCCGAGTAGGCGAACCGATCGGGCTCGTCGCCCAGCGGTGGCTGGCCCTCGATCTCGATGCCGGTGCGACCCCAGCTTCCAGAAAGTGGCATCCAGGCCGTCGCAGACGCTCGATCGATACCGGGGGTTGCGCGCGCCTGATCGACGACTCGGAGCAGCACGTCTCGCTGGTCCGCGGGCTGCTCGTAGATGGAGTCCGGTATCTGGATCGACAGCCGAGCCGCTCCCTCGGTGTCGAAGCCAGGATCGATGGCGAGAAGCCGAAACAGGCTCTGCGTGAGCAGGCCGGCTCCGATGAGGAGTACGAGAGCCAGGGCAACCTGCGCGATGCTGAGTGCCTCTCGGAGGCGAACGTCGCCCAAAGTCGTCGAACTGTTTCCGGTGCGGACTCGCAGGCGCCCGGCCCGAGCCGCACTGAGTGCCGGGAGCAGGCCGAAGATCAGAGTGCTGGCTGCAACGGCGGCGACTGCGAACACGAGGACGCCGGCGTCGATACCAGTCTCTTCGACTCGGGGGACGCTGCTGGGCACCACGCTCAAGAGAAGTTGGTGGAGTCCGAATGCCAGAACGATCCCGACGAGGCCTCCGAGCACCCCGAGGACGGAGTTCTCGACTAGCAGCTGGCGCACGATCCGGCCGGCCGAGGCGCCGAGTGCCCTACGGACTGCGAGCTCCTGAAGTCGGCCGCGACCTCTCACGATCAGCAGGTTGGCCACGTTGACACAGGCGGTCAGAAGCACCACCAGCACCGCCCCGAAGAGGATCCAGAGCGGGCGCTCGACGTCGCCGACAACGCGTTCAGGTAGCGGTCTCAGCTCTGGCCGCCATCCGTCCATGCCGCTGGGTTGTTCGACCTCCAGGCCTTGCTGCAGAGTGGCGAGCTCTTCGCGCGCGCCTGCGAGCGTACCCTCCGCCCCGAGGCGGGCCACGCCGAGAACGTAGCGACCGGCGTCTCGTTCGACGCGATCGGTCTCGGACCACTGTGCCGGCACGACCACTGGAGTCTCCTGCATCAGCGGCAGGCTCGGTCCGGGCGGCATGACTCCTACGATCACGCGTCCACCCTCGTCGAGATCGAGAGTCTTGCCGAGTACGTCCGAATCGCCACCAAAGTGGTCCTGCCAGAAGTGGTGGGACAGGATGGCGACCGACCCCCGCCCGATCTCGAACTCTTTCGCCAGGAAGGTGCGGCCCACCTGCGGCTCGCGGCCGATCATCTCCAGGAGACCGGGAAGCACCTCGGCGATTCGCAGTCGTCTACCGCCGTCATCGGTGAACAGGTCGGCGCTGCGCTGTTCGTATCCGGAGAGCGATTCGAGCTGGGTCGACCCTTCCGAGAAGCGCTGCCATTCGGCGCTCGACGGCCACATGCCCTCGAACCCGAAGTTCGGATTTCCCTTCGAGAGAATCAAGAGCGAGCTCGAGTCCTTCCAAGGCAAGGGTGCGAGGAGGACTCCGGACAGAAAGCTGTACATCGCCGCGCTTGCGCCGATCCCCAGGGCCAGCGTAGCGATCGCGACGAAGGTGAAACGGGGAGACTTGGCCAGGCTTCGCTTGGCCGTCAGCAGGTCTTTCCAGAGCATCTTGGTCTACAACTACGCGGAGGCAGCAGAGTTCCCGCCGCTCGGGGCAAGGGAGCGCTCGCTATACTGGAAGCTTCCATAGAGACAGGGCTGTGCAGGCAGTCATTCGGCTCGATCATTCAAGCTCGATCATTCAAGCTCAATCATTCGGCGACCCGTCTCGCGGGTAACGCGTCGCCTGACGAGCTTTCGCTGCTCTGTAGTTTGAAGGTGTTTGAAGGTTTTGAAGGTCGCAGGAAGTCCTGCTGGAGGTGCCACGTGAGTCGCCAATCTCATCCGACGTCGTCCTTTTCGTTCGTCGCCCTGGGCGTCGTCACCTTGCTCGGAGTCCTTGCCACTAGCGCCTCTGCGGCCGACGCCGAGGTGACCTACCTCGACGATCTCAAGCCGCTCCTGAGCGAGCACTGCACGACCTGCCACCGACCGGCTGGTCTCAATCTCGGTGGCATGGTGGCTCCGATGCCTTTTACGACGTACGCCGAGGCGCGCCCCTGGGCTCGAGCGATGGCTCGGATGGTCGAGTCGGGAGACATGCCGCCGTGGCACGCCTCTGCGGAGCATCGCGGACAGTTTCGCAACGAGCGCTCGCTCACGGACGCCGAGGTCGAGACCTTCGTCGAATGGGCGAAGTCCGGCGCGGCTCGGGGTGACGGCGACGACTCACCCATCATCCTGGCATCGACGAGCCATGACGGTTGGTCGATCGGTGAGCCGGACCTCGTGATCGTCATGCCCGAGCCTTTCCTGGTCGGTGACGATGTCGAAGACCTCTACGTCGACATCGAAGTTCCGGTCCCGGAGGAGCTCGCCAACTCTGATCGCTGGATTCAGGCTCTCGAGTTCAAGGCTGGGAGCAGCGCTGTTCACCACATGATCGCCTACAGTCTCGCTCCAGGTGGGAGCAAGATCGACCCGGGCGCCATGATGGGAGGTATCGCTCCAGGGACGGACGCCGATCGCTTCCCGGAGGGTTACGCTCGCCTCTGGGAGAAAGGGTCCTCGATCCTGTTCGAGCTGCACTACCACAAGGAGCCAGGTCAGGGCTCGGCGGTCGAAGACCAGTCGATGATGGCGATCAAGTTTGCGGACACACCCGTACGCCACCGCGTCATGAACGACAACATCTCTCGCTACGACTTTCAGATTCCGCCCGGAGCCGCGTCTCACGAGGTGAGCGCGGCCTACACCTTCGAGAAGGACGTCGAGCTGATCAGTCTGTCGCCCCACATGCATCTGCGCGGGAGCTCGGCGAAGTACATGGCCACCTACCCGGACGGACGCAGTGAGATGCTGCTCTACGTTCCTCGCTACGACTTCAACTGGCAGACCTCCTACTTCTACGACGAGCCCAAGCGGCTGCCCGCGGGAACGCGGGTCGAAGTCGTCATGGAGTACGACAACTCGGCGGACAACCCGGCCAATCCGGACCCCTCCATTGCGGTCACCTACGGCGAGCCGACAACCGACGAGATGATGAACGGCTTCCTCAACTTCACGAATGCCGCGCCGGATGATTTCGAAATGGAAGGTCCTCTGACCGACATCGACTGGACGGCATTCTCGAGCAGCGGCGCACCCTGACGCTACGGGTGACTCCGCGCACCGAGGGCACTGTGGTGCAGGCGGCCACCAGCCAACTGACCACCCGCCACAGGAGTGAAAGCGTCGTAAGAAGGTAGCGAGAGGGTGTAGCGAAGGGGTGTAGCGAAGGAGTGTCGTTGCAGCTGATCTCACGCCTGGTCTTCGTCGGTCTGTTGGCTGCGACGTCGTCGACGGTCGCGGCCGGCGCCGAAGAGGTCGACCTCGCGATCACTGGAGTCACGGTGATCGACCCGGAGTCGCGGCGGGTCCTTCCCGATCACACCGTGCAGATCGACGAGGGACGGATCGTCGAGATCGGTTCCGATCGACCCAGTTCGGCCGTCGAGAGCGTCGACGCCAGCGAACTCTTCGTGATTCCGGGCCTGATCGACATGCACGTGCATCTCAGCCTGTTCGGGGTCCCCTACCAGCCCGGACCGACGCTCGAGTTGATGCTGGCTCACGGGGTGACCGGTCTTCGGGACATGTCCTCCGACTGCTGGTCGTCGAGTGGGGACCGGATGTGCCTCGAACGCCTCGAAGCGCTCGCTCGCGAGATCGAAGCCGGCGGCGTGTTTGCGCCGCGCATTCTGGCGCTCTCCAGTGCGCCGGTGGGTCGGCGGGAAGCGTCTGGCGAGATGAGGCCGCTGGTTGCGCCGGCCACAGCCAAAGAGGGACGAGCCCTGGCCAACTATCTTCACGACCGGCGTGTCGATCTGGTCAAGGTCTACAACTCGGTTCCTCGCGACGCGTACTTCGGGCTCACGAGGCGTGCGCGCCGAATTGGTCTGGAGGTTTCCGGTCACCTGCCTCTTGGTGTGTCGCTCGTCGAGGCGGCACGCGCCGGTCATCGAACCGTCGAGCACGCGCGCGATCTGCCCATGGCGTGCAGTGACTACGGGGCAGCCTACCGGAGCGTCATGGAGCGGGTCGTTCTGGGCGACCAGACGGTAGAGCAGCCCCTGGCCAAAGAGCGGCTGACCAAAGGTCTGCAGGGGTTCAATCAGGAGCTGTGCGACGACGTTCTCGACACCCTGGCCGAGCTCGGCACGATCTTGGTGCCGACTCATGGGACGCGCGAGATGGACGCGCGTGCGGCCGAGGCGAGCTATCGCGACGACGATCGAATCCGCTGGGTGAACCCGGCGCTACGCATTCGCTGGGAGCGAGATCTCAACTCGACCGCTGGTGTTCCGTCGGAGGTGGTCGACTTCTATCGGCAGTTCTACGAGCTGGGACTCCGGCTGACCGGGTTGGCCCACGAGCGTGGAGTTCGCGTGCTCGTCGCGACGGACGCCAACGACACCATGATCTTCCCGGGCTCAGGCATGCACGACGAGATGGCGCGGTTCGTCGAGGCCGGACTCGAGCCCATGGACGTCCTGAGGGCCGCGACGTCACTCTCGGCCGAGACTCTCGGACGCTCGAGGGATCTGGGCGGGATCACCGTTGGCAAGCGTGCGGACCTCGTGCTTCTGCGGGGCGACCCGCTCGAGTCGATCGCCAACGTTCGCCAGATCGAAGCCGTCGTACTGGGCGGGCGGTTGTACGACCGCGAAGAGCTCGACGCCCGGCTGACAGAGATCGCCCGCGACTACGAGTCGGACTCGCAGTAGGCCAGGGTCCAGTTCCCGAGATTCGTTCCTCGTCTGAACTCTGGCCTCTGTCGGCTCGGTGGCCTAGAGCGAGAAAGCCCAGATCGCCGCACCGCCGCGAGACGGCATCTGACGAGGCTGGTCTGTAGCCGTGCCTCCGATGCTCAGGGTTCCCATCAGTGCGCGGAGGTGAAGGTTGTCCATACCCACGACGACCGCCACGTACTGGCTGCCGCCGGCTCGGTAGGTGATGATGCTCGAGCTCGGCAGATCGTCGAGACCGGCCTCCCACAGCAGGTCACCGGTGCGGTCGTCGAAGGCTTTGATCGACGGATCGACGTCGCCGGAGAAGACCAGGCCGCCGCCGGTCGCCAGGAGTCCGGTCGAAATCGCGCTCTCCTGCTCGTGGACCCAGCCTAGCTTGCGATTTGCGACGTCGATGGCTTGTACGCGTCCGACCATGCCGTCGGCCGAGTCGGGGTGCGTAGCGGGACCGATGCCCACACCGGACGTGAGCAGTCGCGCGCCTTCCTTGCCGAGGCGCATGCACGACTCGGTCAGTGGCACGTAGACCATTTTCGTCGACGGGCTGTACGACGTCGGCGGCCAGCTTCTCGCTCCGAACGCGCTCGGACAGATGTCAGTGGGGCGTTCCGGGTCGGGCCAGCGCTCGGGATCGATGGTCTTCTCGCCAGTTTCCGGATCGATGGCGGTGATCACGTTCTGGATTCCAGCGTCGACCGAGAACATGTAGTAGCCGGTCTTGGCGTCGAGTGCCTCGAGGATCGCCATCTTGCCGACGTTCATGACGACCTTGCGGTCTTCGCCGTTGACCGGTAGTGAGACGAGCTGACGCTCGAATACCCAGTCGAGATCCCACTGGTCGTTGGCCAGATGCTGGTAGTGCCAGACGAGCTCGCCCGTTCCGGGTCGGAGTGCGACGGTGCTGTTGGTGTAGTACGCCTCCGAGGAGATGCCTTCTTTGTCGACCGGATGGACCAGCGGGCCGGTGTCGTAGGTGGGAGCGATCCCGAAGTAGAGCAGGTCGAGGTCGGGATCGTAGGTTCCCTGGTGCCAGATCGAGCCCCCGCTGCGCTTCTCCAGGGGCACGTCGTTCCAGGTGTTGCCAAACGGCTCACCGGGTCGAGCTATCGAGTTGAAGCGCCACTTCTCTTCACCGGTCTCCATGTCGAGGCCCACCGCGAAGCCACCCTTGGGGACAAAACTCGCAGTCACGCCCTGGACGACGACGCCGCCGACGGCGAGAGGAGCGCTGCGCAACTGATAGGCGGCTCGCATGGCGGGCGTCGGCAAGGTGATCTCGTGGTCCCAGACCAGTTCGCCCGTCTTGGCGTTGAGAGCGAGGACGTGCTTGTCCGATGTCGGCACGAAGACCTTGTCTCCCGAGAGCGACAGCCCCATTTTCTGGCTGCTCGGCCCGGTGACGTCGTACTGGAAGCGCCAGAGAACCTGGCCGTTGGACGCGTCGAGTGCGAGCACGGTGTCGGGGAACGTGTGCAAGTACATGACACCCTGATGCACGATCGGCATGGGCATGCTCATGCCGCCGCGAAGGGGCGCACGCCAAGACAGGGCCATGAAACCGACGTTGTCACGGTCGATCTGGTCCAGTGGGCTGAACGATTGACCGTCGTAGGTTCGGCCGGTCAGCAGCCAGTCATCGGGGGACGGCTCGATCAGCTCCTCTTTGGTGACGGGCTCGAGTCTGTTGAGGACCGACGACCTACCGGGTTCCACGACCGGGGCGTCCACGTCGGCGACTTCGCCGTCTGGGGCCGGGATCTTCAGCTCGCCCAGCGCCGCGATGTCGAGCGCCTCGGTCTCGGCAGCTGCCTCGAAGCCGTTGGAAGACAAGATGTAGGCCAGAACATCGGCGTAGACGGCATCTCCCAGACCGCCGGGGTTGTCGATGGGCTCGGGCGGCATGCGCCGGAGATGGAAGGTCAACGCCGCAGCCTTCTTGCCTCGCCACATGCGATCGAAGCGCGCACCGGTCAATGCCGGCGTCACGTGCTCGCCCTGGAGACGCGTGCCGTGGCACGTGGAGCAGAACTTCTGGTACTGGGCTCGCCCCTTGCGCACCTGATCGGTCGAGAGGGTGGTCGCGTCCGCCGATGCCGAGAACGATGGCGGAGCGATGAGCGCAGATGCAGCAGCCGCGATGAGTGCGAGACCCCGAAGCGACTGGAACGATGACTGGAGTGATGATGACTGGAGTGATGATGATCGTGAAGTTGTCATGGTGGTCTCTCCTGGTCCTAGTCGCAGTTCGTCGCAGTTCGTCGCCGTTCGTCTCGTCGACGGAGACTCTTACGGCGTTGGGCTGGCGTGATTCCTCTCGCGCGGTCAGCGGCACTCGAAAGCTTCGGGTGTGCGATCGTCGTCGCCGGTCAGAACCGCCTTCTTGGGCCACGCGCACAGCTTGCGGCCGCCGCCTCCGGAGAGGAAGCGCGCTTCGAGCTCTTGCGGCGGGGTTCCGGTCTCGTGCCAGGCCTCCATGGCACCGACCCAGTCGACAAGCGATGGGCCCTTACCGCCGAAGCAGTGTAGGACGCCCGGCATCATGAACAGTCGTAGGTCGTCTTTCGCCGACGGGTCGCGGTCGTAGACAGACTCGACGTAGTCGATCGACATGTTGGCGCTCAGGGCCGAGTCCGACCAGCCGTGGAACATGAGCAGCTTGCCGCCGCGCTCCCGGAAGGCGTCGAGGTCGGGGTTGTTGGCGTTGAGTGTGTGCTGGATCGGAAGGGAGTCTTCCGTCCACTCGTCGAAACCATAACCCTCGTAACTCCAGTCGCCTTCGTGGTACACGAAGTAGCGCGCCAGGCCGGTGCCGAAGCCGAAGGCCGCCGTGGGCATGCCGGTGGCGGCCGACTGCGCATTTCCAACGAGCCACGAGCCCCAGCCGTTTCCTTCGACGTCTTCGGCACCAAACGGAAAACCCACGTGGAGTTGCTCGCCGCTCGACGTCTTGGGCCCGTCGTAGATGGCGTTGATGGCGGCGAGGGACTGCGGCCCGATACAGCCTTCTGCGGAACCCGAGCAGGCGAGGGTGTCGGGGACGAAGTCACAGGCCAAGGGATCTGTAAGCACGCCGTCGCTGATGTCGTCGTTGGCATCGCAACGCTTCAGGATCGCTTCCCGCAACAGCTTGCGGTCGTCCATCGAAACGCTTGGTTCGCCCAGATTGTCCATGTCGGGGTACATGCGCTGGGTGATGTAGAGAAACGCGGCACCCACCCCGTCGAAGTCCAGTGCCGGGGCGCCCGCGAGAATGACGTCGAAGTCGTCCGGGTAGCGCTGTGCCTCTTGGAGAGCCTGACGCCCACCGTTCGAGCAGCCGATGAAAAAGGACGTTTCAGCCGGTTTGGAGTAGTGCTCGCGAATGATGGCCTTGGTGACTTCGGTGACTCGATGGATCGCAACGTGGCCGTAGTTGGCGATGGCTTCGAGATCGTTGAGCGCCCAGCCCCCGTCGACAGCGTTGGCCTGGTGTCCGGTGTCGGTGGCCGCCGTTACGTAGCCTTTGTTCAACACCTGGCCCAGAGCCTGCGCCTGGTTGTCGATGCTGCCGGCAAATCCTCCCTGACCTCCCATTGCGAAGCGCCCGTTCCAATCGGCCGGGAGCCATACCGAGAAGTTGATCGAGTGGCTGATCTTGCCGTCGAGCTTGCAGTGTGCGACCGGCACCGAGGCTTCGGCCACCTTGGTCACCGTCACGTCGGGAAGCTGCAGGTCGGACAGCTCGCTGCACGTTTCAGCGTGCAGGGGAGATAGCGTGACCAGCGTCAGGACCGCGGC
>JANQPS010001138.1 GCA_028285365.1 Thermoanaerobaculia bacterium
GCGTCGGACCCGGGAAGCGGCACCGCGCGATCGCTCGTCGACTCGTTCTCCGTCATGGCAGGCCAACTATAGGGTGCGCGACCGTGAGGTGCTCGCCGCCGTGGCGGTCTCAGGTGCCTCAGCGGCATGTCACACTCCCCACGATGGAGGTCCACGAGCGCACAGACTCGCATCAGACAGCTGCACACCCCGACTGGGTCGCCGCGGCCGTCGCCGAGGCTGAGACCGTCGTGCTCGTGGCGGAGCAATCGGACGACTGGCCAACAGCTCAGAACGTGCCTGACGAGCTCGATGAGCTCGATGAGCTCGAGGCGCTGGTGCGTTCTACGCGTCGGATCCTGATCGTAGAGCTCGAGCGCCACCCTCGTTGGCAGGAGCTTCTGACGTTGCTCAGGAAGTGGTTGCCCGAGACCGGCGAGCTGGACCTCGTCTCACTCGAGTCTCCGCCCTCCTCCCAGCTCGTCAGAGCCCTGCTCGAGGGGTCGTATCAGATCCGTCGAGAGGACATCGTCTCTGTGACTCCGGAAGATGCGGCTGGAGCCCCGGAGAATGCCCCCTCCGAGGGGAGCACCACGGAGCGCGCCAAGGTCGGATCGAGAGTTAGATCGAGGGTTAGATCGAAGGTTAGATCGAGGGTTAAGGCGCGACCCGACGCCTACTACGTCACGTCCTACCAGCCTGGCGACGAGCACGGCATCATCGAGCTCTTCCACCGATGTTTCCACCCCGATCGCACGCTCGATCACTGGCGCTGGAAGTACGAACTGGCACCTCGAGGGCAGCGGCGGATCAGTCTGGCGCGCGCGGCCAACGGTGAGATCGTCGCCAACTACGGCGCGTATCCCATGGCCCTCTACGATCACCGGAGTGGCGAGACGGTCGAGGTGCACCAGGTCGGTGACATCATGAGCGCGCCCGAGGTGAGAGGCGTCGGTAGGGGCCCAACGAGTCTCTTCGCTCGCACCGCCCGACACTTCTATGCCGCGTCCTGCGAGGGCCAGGTCGCGTTCAACTTTGGTGTCCACACGGACAACAGTCGTAAGTTCTCGGTCCGATTCGTGCGAGCTCACGATGTCGAACCGGTCGCGTATCGTCACGGACCGCTGCCAGGCGAGGTACCAGGCCGAACCGCCAGAGATCTCCTCGCGCGTTATCGGATCGATCGGGTCAGCTCGCCTCCGAGCGATCTCGACGAGCTCTGGCTACGAGCGAAGGCCGATTACCGTCTGCTCATCAGGCGGGACTTGCGATATCTCTCGTGGCGCTACTTCTCGCGTCCCGATCGTGAGTACGCCTTTTACACACTCCGAAGCTGGGGTCGCCTGGTCGGTTGGCTGGCGGTCACGGTCGACGGATCCAAGCTCCTCTGGGGAGACGGGCTCGTGCTCCCGCGTCACGCCCTCGCGCTCGAGCGTGTCCTCGCTCGGGCCGGTCGCGAGCTCGGCGCCTCGGAGCTCGTCGCCTGGCTTCCGGACCGGCTGGACTTCATGACGGCCCTCTCGGCTCGACTGGGCCTCTCTCGTGCCCCAGAGCCCAACGATCTGCATCTCACGGTGGTCCCGTTCGAGTGGCAGGACGCCCACGAGCGCGTCAGCAACGATCTGTTCTACATGTGGGGAGACACGGACCTCTTCTAGGGGCCCGAGCGAACATCTCAGCCCGCCAACAGCTCTCGGGCCGACTTCCAGTTGCCACTCCTCACCCACTCGAGGGCGTCGACGGTACTCTGTGTCGACCTTGCTGGGCTGTACTCACGCGCCGTCTCCAACCCGAGCTGACGGCGCTCGCACCAGAGCGCAGGCGAGTCGGCGAGACGACCGACCGCGGCCGCCATCTCTGTGGGATCAGCGTCGACGATGAGTGCGGCGCGCGCCGCCCAGTCTTCGTAACAACGGACCCGACTCGCGACCACAGGCACTCCGCTGGCCATGGCCTCGAGGGCAGGAAGCCCGAATCCCTCCTGCTCCCACGAAGCGGTCAACAACACGTCGCAGCCGCGCAGAATTGCCGCGACCTCGCGAGGCGTGACTCCAGTATGGAACTCGTCCGAGCCCGCGATGGCAGCTTCCTTCATCCTCGTGTCGGTTTGTGAGATCCGAATCAGCTCGACCTCGCGGCCCGAGGCACGCAGTCTGGCAACGGCCTCCAACGCGGTGGCCACTCCCTTCCAATCGATCTCGAGTGGCCCTACGACAACGACCCGGAAGCTTGAAGGGGAAGGACTCCTCCGCGACTCGTCTGGGCCAAACCAGTCCTCCAGCGGCTGGGTGATGACCCGTGCTGGTCTCCGAAATCGACGTCGAATCAACCGAGCAAGGGGCTCGGACACGCAGAACGCGGGGGCAGGAAGCTCGTAGGACCGGGCGATGTGGTCATGATCGGCCCGGTTGTGGGTGTAGGACCCTTCGAATCCCTGGCAGTAGTGCACCACGGGCGCCGTCGCGTCGACCATGGCGGGACCCAGAGTCGTCCAGTACGTCGCCACGGTCACGTCGACCGCTCCCGCGGAGCGGTGCGCTGGCTCCAGCCATTCGATACTCGAGTCGAGCTCGTACCACGCCGGCTTCTCACCCGAGCAGACGAGTCGGACCTGGTGACCGACTCGCGCCAGCAGGTTGGCCTGTGCAAGCACGACCTTGACCCCGCCAAAAAGAGGCGCGGTCTCCAGCAGGTACTCGATCCTCAGCGCCAGACCTCCAGATCCGGCCCGCAGCGCGGGCCAACCGACTCTTGGCAGCTGCGCGTCAGCTGCAGCCTCCGCCTTCCTTGAGCGCAAAACGGCAGTTGCGGCAGATGTAGTCGGCGGGGGCCTCTTCGAGACCGTAGACCATACGCCTCGCTCTCACGAACTCCGGACCGATCAAGACCTCCGCGAGTGGCGTGGTCTTGAGATCACCCAGCTTGATCGCCTCGTCGTAGTCCTGGCAACACAGAATGCACTCCCCGTGAGGATTGATGTGGACGTGCTGAATGGGTCGAGAACCCATGTAGTCACATCCTCTGAGCTTCGGCTGCTCACTCGCTTTGAGACCGACGGGCAGGTAGCCGGCGCGGTCGTTGACGACGTGGCGCTCGATGCCGAAACGGGTTCCCTCGAACCTCTCGGAAATCTGCTCGAAGTCGCGATCGTGGACCTCGTCACCCGTACCGAGCACCACGATCGTCATCTCTTCGCCAACCGGCTTGTCCTTGGCGTAGTCCAGATTGCGCAGGACCAGCGGAAGATGGTCTTTGCCGCGCTCCTTGGCGTAGCGCTCACGATCGATGGTCGACAGGTTGATCGAGAGGAACCTCAGGCCGCCGCGCGCCGCCAGCGCGTCTGCCCGGGCAGGCGTGAGACCGCTGCCGTTGGTCAGGGTCGCCGGCGGGAGTCCAGCCGCTTTCAAGCACTCCACCTGCTCGAGGAAACGCGGGTCGGCCGTCGGCTCGTTGTAGCTGATCATGAAGACGGCTTCGATGGGCTCGCCCAGCGCCGCGACCTGCTCCACGATGTTCTCGTAGAGGTCCATCGGCATGAAGTGGTCGTCGCGTGGGGCAACGGACACGGGACAGAAGTAGCAGGATTGGTTACAGACCGTGTGGGCCTCGAGGGAGACGTACTTCAGCCGGTACGCCTTGTCGGGCTCGGCGTCCTGCGTGAGCGCAAAACCACTCTCCAAGAGGCCCTCGAGAGAAGGAGTCCGCGGTCTCGCCTCTGAACCACTCCTCCACCAGGTGATGAGAGTGACGAAGTCTGGGTCTCCCTGCTCGAGACGCTGATCCGTGTGCGGGTTGTACACCTCGCCGTCTCCCCAGTGGAGGTACGGATTGGGTCTGACGAGACGGGCTGCGGCCGGAGCCTCGATTACCGTGAGCGTGCTCATCGCTGACAATCTACCGTAGTTGGTCCTGTGTGACCCGGCTCGTGTTTGACCGGGTCGGATCCCACCAGCAGAGGTCCGGCGCATTCACGGCGCTCCTCGTCCACGATTCGTCCCCAGAAGACCTGATCGGCATGCCGCTTCCTGACGGGCTCCGGGAGCGTCAACTGCCCATCAGGGTCCAACTCCGTGCGCGCTGCCGGAAACCCGAGGATGCTCGGACTGACTTCGAGGAAACATCGACCGTGGGACTCGATCAGCTCTCGGAGATCCCGATCGGAGACGGACTCCTCGAAAAGTTCTGGTGCGCGCGCGGTCTCGGTCTCTGCATCCCTCAGACGCGCGAGCCTGCGTTTCGTTCGTCGCGGAAGGTGACGTTCGCGACAGCGCTGTGCTGACTCCTCGAACCACTGGCGCGCCTGCGGATTGCGTCGAGCACTCTGGTCGTAGAGGTGAACGGCCCTGGCTTGGGGTACGTAGCGCGCCTCGACGCCCAGCCGTCGCGCGCGCAGCAGCCAGTCGGTCTCTTCGAAATACAGACGATACCCTTCGTCGAAGGGTCCCACCGCCTCCCAGGCCATGCGCCGAAACCCCAGGAGCGCCCCGCTCAGAGACCAGCTCGGCATTGGGCGATTTGCCTGCCAATGTCGCCAAGCATGCCGCCGCCAGGCATCACGCGCGCTTTCGGCTGCAGCGCCGCCCGGCGTCCCGTCCCTGCGTGCCGCAGTCGCCTTCTCCAGGTACTCGGCATCCCAGGACTCGGCCGGCGGCTGAACGAAATCTCGTTCCTCGTCCCAATAGAAGGCCGGCCCGACGATCTCGGTACTCGTAGTCGCCAGCTCTGACGCCAAGGTGGACAGGCACTCCGAGTCGACCAGGACGTCACAGTTCATGAGCACGAGAATTGGTTCTGTCGCAGCTCTGACTCCCTGGTTGGCCGCACCTGCATAACCGAGGTTGTAGCCGCTCTTCAGGAGCTTCAGGCGGACCCACTCAGGCGTCCGGCTCGCCAAATCGTCGACGATCGCTTCCACTTCAGACTCGCCGCTGTTGTCGACGAGCAAGATCTCGAGCGCTTCGAGTCCGCGACTCAGCGCGAGGTTCTCGACCGCAGGCACGACGAGCTCGGGCGTCTGGTAGTGAACGACGACGACGCTGACTCTCAAGAGCCCTCCCCGGACCTACTCAGTGCCCTGATCCGCGAGGCCCAGCTTGCGACTCTGGCGTACGACCAGAGGCGGCAGCTGGTGTCAGGGTCGGCATGACTGAGAGTCGGAAGCTTCGGACACTTCGTCCGAAGCCACCGTCCTCCACTCCCAGACGCGCGAACTACTGATCGCAGGTCGGAAAAGCCGCGGTGTCCGTGATCGCCGGAGCACGGACGCCGAGAGGATTGAAGTACTGCTGGACCTCGCCACTGACCGTGTCGGTCACCGTCAATGTGAACTGCTGGTCGGTCGTGGCAGCGGCGAACACCCAGAAGCTGTCGGTGATCGCGCAGCCATCGATGACTTTGACCAGGAGCTCCCAGTTGTTTCTGTCGAAGAAGTAGAAGACTCCCGAATCTGGCGTCTCCAGTCCACCTGCCATGCCGACACCACTCTCACCGGTTTGACTCTCCCAGGTGACTTCGACCTGGAAGCGGTCGTTGGTGAAGCAGAAACGGTCATCGCGGGGTGAGCACTCGCCTTCGATCGGCGGACCCTCGCCCCGGTCGACCAGATCGACGACCTGCGCGAAGCTCCTGGGCACGGTGTCCGGGACCACGATCTGAGTCTGAACCGGTTCCGGTCGCGACTCGGAGGCATCACACGTAAACAGAGCTTCGGTCTCGGTGATGGCTGGTGAAGCCTGGCCCACCACGTTGATGAACTCCCAGGTCTCTTGACCGAGGAGGTCTTCGACAGTCAGGGTGTAGCCGACATCCGTGGTCCCGGCCGCGAAGACCCAGAAGTGATCGTTGACGGCGCAGCCGTCGAGTACCTTGACGAGCAGCTCGATGTTGTTCTCTGCGAAGAACCAGAACAGTCCCGAGTCGGGTGTTCGCTCACTGCGAACGTGGCCCGAGCCCACGTTGGCGTCGAAGTCCTGCCAGGTCGTCGTGACCCGGAAGCGACCGCCAAGACAGAGAGTGTCGAGGTCCTCCAGACAATCGAGCCCCACCCGAATGGTTCGGCTCGTCGATGCCGTTTCCTGACCCTTGGCGACCGTGAGCATGACCTCGACGTCACCAAACTCGACAAACTGGGTGATGATCGTGGCGCCCTGGAACTGTTGACCGTTGATGTTCCAGGTGTAGCTGCTCGGATCCCCGGTGGATGGTCGGGCATCGAAGGTCACGAAGTCACCCACGACCGGGTCTTCGGGTGACACCGTGAACAGGGCCGCGAGAACTTCCGGCTCGCTGACTTCGAACGAGGTCGTGGCGACGTCTCGGCAGGACTCTTCGGAGCACCCTTCTTCGTCTCTCACCTCCAGGGTGACGTCGTAGCTGCCGGCCATGCTGAAAACGATGTTGACGACCTCGGCCTGCAGAGTCAGCGGGGCCCCGGTTGGGCCCTGGATGGTCCAGACCCATTCGACGACCGACGGGCCACTGCCGCGGCCGTCCAGCGTGACTTGCTCTCCCACCTCTGGGTCCGAGGGAGAGATCTGGATGTCGGCCGTGAGATCTGGACCGCCACCGCTACCGATGACGTAGGTTTCAGTCGCAACCCGTGCGCATCCCGCCGACGAGCAAGGCTGAACGTTGAAGACATCCAGCTCGACGACGTAGGTGCCCGCCTCCGAGAACGTGTACTGGGTGGTGATGGTGTTCGCCGTGTGAACAGTTTCACTACCCCTCGTGATGAGCCAGGAGCGCGCGACCTCACCAGTGCTCGGCGAGGAGTCGAACGTCGCCGTATCGTTGAGTCCCGGCGGATCGGGTGAGACGGTGAACGCAGCGGTGAACGTGCCGCCACCGCCATCGGACACCGTGACCGTCCGCGAGCCTTGAGCTCCTGAACACTGCGAGTTGCTTGCGGTCACGAACTTCGAGCCCGCAGTACTCCAGGCGGTCGTCAGCTGGCTGCTCGAGCTCGACCCGGATCCGCCACTGTCGTTCCAGGTCCAGCCACTGGGGGCCGGGTTACAACCGCTTGCGTTCGCCGTACAGGTGGTGCTCTGCCCGACCGGCACGGACCCCGGTGAACAACTCACGCTGATGGTGGCCGGGGCCGCCGAGATGGTGAGTTGTTGGTGGATAAAGACGTCACTGCCGCCAGGACCGATGGCCTCGAGACAGGGGAAATACACGCCGGCAAAGCCGTACGTGAAGGAGAACGACGTCTGCGAAGCCGGGAACGTCTGCCCCGTGCAGGACGTCGCGGAGGCGTTGGTGTTGTCGAAATCGACCGAATAGCTCGTGATGTCACCACTCGAGCTGTTGGCGAAGGCGACCGTCTGGCCGACGTCCGCATTGCAGTTCGAGCCGCCAGGACAGATGAACGGCGTTGAAATGGCGAAGGCGGCGTTCGGCGGCACAGCCACTACCGTGAAGGTGGTATTGCCATCGCTCGTGTCCACGAGCAGCTCGGGTCCCGCGGACTCATCGAGACAGTTCTCCAGACTGACGCGAATCTCCCAGTCGCCCGTGGACAGGGGAATGTCCTCCATGGCGTTTCCTGCCCCGAAGTCGCGAAAAACCTGCCAACTCCCGCTGGGTAGCTCGCGGAACTCCCAGCGGTAGTCGCTGGCACCGGTGGCGTTGGCGTAGGCCGTCACCGTCGCCCCGCTCACCGTTCCGCAAGGTTCGCTCGGATTGCTCGAACACTGGGGTACACCGCCGCCGAATCCGATCGGATCCAGAGCCAGCAGGTCGAAGTCGTAGGCGAGCGCGTCGCTCGACGGTACGCCGTTGCTGAGATCCAGGTTGATCGAGATGTTCTCTGGAACGTCCGAAGCTCTGGAGCTGGTGTCCCAGGTGAAGGAGGAGCTCGACGATCCGGCGCCCGAGATCGGAACTCCCTGTTCGTCCTCGACCTGCCAGGCATAGGTCAAAGGCAGCTGACCCGCCACGTCGGCGCTGAAGTTCAGTTCGTCGCAGACCGTGCGCTGGATCGGCTGGGGCAGCGATCCCATGGCGTCACCGTCGAGCCGAATGTCGACGATGAGCGCTTCCGGCGCCTGAACATCCGTCGTTGCGTCGTTGTAGACGGTGTTTGGCTCGCAAGCCGTGTTCATCGCCCGGATCGTCTTCTGTCCGAGCGTGCTCCAGGTGATGTCGGCCGCTGATCCGTTGCCCACGAGGTCGATGGTCGCACCTGATCCTGCGCTCCAGCTCCAGGTACCACTTCCGGGCTCACAGTTCGATGCGGTGGCAGTGAAGCGAGCCGGCTGATCCCTGAAAGACACAGCAGGACCCGTCACGGTGATCTCCGGGTCGATCTGGCCGAGGGTGTGATGATCGAGTGACGTCCAGCCCGCGCGATACATCGTGTTGCCGATACCGGTCATGCGATGAGGCTGATACCAGAGGAAGCCCACTCCAGACTGTGGTGTGTACCAGCCCGGGTAGTCGACAGGCCCACCCTCCGGAAAGGAGGACGTCGCGCGCGGCATGATGGCGGAGATCGCCGAGAGCTGGGTCACGTCGAGCAGCTCTTCTTTGTTGTCCGGCCCGTTGCACTGGGACACGTCAGCCGCGTAGACGAGGTCTCGACTGCCCACCGAGAAGACGCTGATGAGAGACGCCTCGAAGAGATCGTTGTAGCGAGTCTGCAGATTGCTGCCGCTACAGGTGCCACTGTTCAAACAGGCCGAGCTCACCTCGTAGACCTTCAGCCGGTCGCGGGTCTGGACCGCCAGGCCATAGCTGCCGCCACTACTCGGCCAGAGGCCGGAGTTCTTGGTGTTGTCGTTCGGATCGACTTCGACACGCAGCTCGGGCGAGGTCACGGACTGCGAGACGTCCCAGAGTCGGGTGCCATCAGATCCAGCGTGGGTCGTCGCGAGAAAAGTACCCGCGCCGCTGACGTCCTGAATCGTGTTCTCGCCCGTGGAGAACGACCCCTGGTAGACACCAGGGCAGCTGGTATGCGCACCACCCTCGTTGAGACAGCGGTTGAAGGTCGAAGCCCGAGTCACGTCGAAAACCTCGACCCGTCTCGATGACGAACCGTTGGCGACGAAGGCGTAGATGGTGCCGCTGACCTCGAGGAGCTCTATGTCGAGATAGCTCGACTGACTATCGGTGACGTCCTGGTAGTGAAGGATGGGACGCGTACCAGGCGACTGAGGATTGAACGACCAGATCGCCATTCCAAGCTGACCCACCTGGGCAAAGAAGGAGCGTGTCGGCCCGTCGTCGTGGGTATCACCGGCACGTTCCATGAAGAAGTCGTCTTCTCCGGGTAACGGCCACGAAACGAAGTCGCCGTTCCAGCCCGACATGTCGTGCAGGCGCGCCATGGTCGCCGATTGACCACTCCCCACGTTCCAGATCTGCAGACCGTAGGGCATCGTGGTGACCAGATAACCGCCAAGGTCGTCGACGTCATGCCAGAGCGGGTTGTTGGAGTCTGCGAAGCGAAAGCCATCCCAGAAGGTCGATCTCTTGTCCTTGCCCAGCGTGGGCAGCGGGCCCGTGTCGAGGGGCTGAATGGCACCCCACAGCACACTCGGTGCGGGCTCGTGAGGGTAGCGCTCAGAGCACTGCGCCCATGCCGCTCCGACATGTAGCAGCGACACAATGAGCGGGAAGACAACAGACAAACCTATGTTTCTGAGTAGCTTACGCGGCATGTTGCGGCTCCGGGATCAGGCTTAGATTCGAGAATGCGAATATAGCATACGCGGTCTCAGAATGCCGAGCATGAGAGGCCCGATTTCTGATCGATTGAGATCGCATCGCTCATCTGCTTCGCAGGGGTCCCAGGGGCTGAGAGGCGCTAGCAAAGGGCCACTCACCAGGCTGGGGAGTTCGGCCGCGGTTTGACCAATCACGGTCGTCGGAGCGGCGCCGACGGGCTCATCAGAAAACGAGAAAGGGGCGGATGGCAAGCCACCCGCCCCATGCACATTACAGCCTCGAGGCTGTAGCGCTCATAGCTCGATTACGGAGTGGGGAAGAACCCACCAAGGGTCACGTTGTCGAGCTGGATGCCGTTGGCACCAACACTGTAGAGGCCGAGGGCGCTCATGTTGTTGGTGACCCAAGAGGCGGCCGGTCCACCGGTCTGACCCGGGATGTCCAGGTCAAGGTAGAGCCAACCAAAGTTGTAAGGCGGAGCGAGCTCGCCCTCACCAATGGAGACACGCTGGGCTTCGTAGGGGAAGCACGGCGGGTCACCCGGCAGCGGCGGGGAGATCGGGAGCTGGCCACCCTGACACAGGCGGGTCCAGTCTTCCTGCTCGTTGAAAGCCACAACGTGGGCCTCGTTCAGCGGGTACGGCGGGCTCGGAGGACCACCGGCGCAAGAGAAGACGTCGGCGGTGCCGAGGGCAGCGCGCGAGTCACGCCAGACGAGAAGGTCGGTACCACCAGAGAACGCGCCGCCACTGACGTAGCGAACGCCCCACTGGGAGGCCAGGCCTTCACGCTGATCGTCGTCGGCCGCCGTGGTACCGGTGACGTAGCGACGATAGAACGTGTAGTCGGGGTCAGCGTAGCCGCCGAGCGGATCAGCCTCGATGTGGACGAGGGTGTCGCCGAAGGCGAAACCGTTGGCCGGATCGAGAATCTGGTAGTCACCCCAGAGCTGATTGACGTCGGACACGATGTTGGTGTGGTACGCCGGGTCGTTCGGGAACGCAGTATTACACTGCGTCACGTTGTCGACCGTGACGTAACCGGTAGCCGTCGTGCCGTCAGTCGCCACGCCTGCGCAGTTGCCACCGAAGAACGCCACCGGGTTACCGGTGGTGGCATTCGAGATGAGCTCGATCAGCGTACCCGGGAGCGGGTTCGGCAGTGCATCGCCGAGCTGACCAGCACAGAGAGTGATGTCGCCATCCCAGGCCGGAGGACCACCAAACAGCGGGAGCGGGCCAGTGCCGACCGGCGGACTCGGGCTGATCGAGTCAGTCGGATCGTTCTGGTCGTCAGCGGTGATCGGAATCAGACCGTCGACGATGATGTCCTGCATGTTGATGACCTGAACGTCGTAGCCCGTGAGAAAGACGTTGAAGTCGATCAGGGGGATACTGACGTTCGACCAGACCGTGACGTGAGCCAGGGTCGGGGCGGCAGACGCGTTGTTGATGGAGAAAAAGGTCGTGAGACCAGCGGGGTCAGTTGTGTCGACCTCGAAGTACGGCAGCAGAAGCGTCGCAGCCGGCACCTGGTCGATGGTGTTCAGCTCCGCGAATGCGCTCCCGCCCAGAAGGACGAGACCGACGATCGCGAGGCCGGCACATAGAGTCTTAGCTTTCAAGACAATCTCCTTGATTCCACACCCCTTTTGGGCGTGGAGATTTCAATGCGTTGGGAATCGAGAGTCAGTTCTCGAGGTTTTCCCGGGAGTCAGAGGACGAAGCGCAGCGCCAGGCGAGCGATCCGCTCCAAGACTCCAATTTTTTTCTTGACTCATGCTTTTCTACTAGCAGAGTGCTGCGCCATCACCTCCCGATAAAGATTTTGAATGCCGTAGTTCCTAATCTTGTCGGTCCGCCGCTCGGTAACCGAGCAGGCCAAGGGACCCAATGAAGTTGACGAGTGTACCGCATGAGCGCTCTCACTCGACTGCCGCGACACTCCGATCGAGTCATGGCGACTCGGCGATGCGACGAGGCACATAGAGGCTTGGACCCCTCGTTTTCGAACCTAACGCTCCTAGGCTATGAATGCATTTGTTGTCTGTCAAGCACCAGAAGCTAGGGATTTCCGCACTCCTCGTGCCGCTGCGGAGCCTGTCCGTAACGACCGGTCCGCCAGGAGGCGACGGGATTCGCGTCGGCAACCGTCACGACCGCTGGGACGCTACGTCGACGAGCTCGGACCGCATGATGGACGAGCGACGCCCACCCGAGAGCTTCGTCGGGCGTGGATCAGGAGCGCTTCTCAGAGATGTCGTGCTGCACCTCTCCCGCACCTTTTCTGGCCACCACGAGGTCCCTCAGGATGGACTGATCGACCGAGTGCCTGAAAGCCGCGTAAGGCTCCGAGCTCATGACCTCGAGCCCCTGGTCCTCCAACACCCTGACGACCTTCTCGCGTCCAGCCACGTGTCGATTCCACGCGAGCCCGATCGCACCCCCCGTGCGCACCAACTCGGTCCAAACAGGCAGGGCGGATCGCAGCAGCTCGAGCGGACGTCTCGCTGACGAAGACTTCGACGTCGGAGTCCGACTGCCACTCGCGTGCCTCACTCCGTACGGCAGATCGGTGACGACCGCATCGAACGAGCCTGCCTTGAAGAAGCTCCGGGCTTCTCGGGTCTCGGCCTGGAGCGCGCTCAGGTGAATGGTGTCGCCTGCCTTGAATGCCTCTTTGCTCAGTCCGACCTCGACGTCGACTCGTCGGCCGACGGCCTCGCCGCCACGCCGCAGCTCGGCTGAGCGCATTCGGTGCTTCAAGCGTTTCTCCTTGAAGTAGCGCCCGATGAAGCGCTCGTACTCGGAGACGCTCCTGGCGTCGAGCTCGATACCCGCGCAGTCCCAGCCGTACATCAACGCCTGATTGAGAGTCGTGCCGCGGCCGGCCAGCGGATCGAGGACTCGGAGCCGGCGTGTCGTCATCTGAGAGGCCACGTCGCTCGAGAGGATCGTCACGTTGAGCAGTAGCTTCGTGAAGTGCTCGTTGGTTTTTCCCCGGTACTTCGGAATCATGATCAGGTCACTGTCGAAGCTTTTCAGGGGCTCGAGCTCGATCGGACGCAACAGCCCCAGGTCGGTGACTTCGAAGAGGGCATACAGCGACGACATGTTGGCGAGGAACAAAAGGTCGCGCGGCAACAGTGTGTCGGTGCGAAAACCCAGATACTCGACGCCGCCCAGCGTGCGGCGCCGCAGATCCTCGAGCCGACCGCCCAGGACACGCTCGTTGAAGATCTGAAGCTCGGCGAGCATCAGGTCAGGTGCCGACGCGCCGTAGACCGGATTGGCCGTCGGAAGCAGAAGACCGACGTACTCAGTCACACGCAGTCAGGCGACACGGACGTGGAGGCCGCCCGGGAAGCCGGAGCGGGTCAGGGGCGAAGTCGTCGTTCCAGCAGATCCCAGAACGCAAGCGCGGCTTCTGAGGACTCGTGCAAATGACTGAAAACTTCGCTCCAAGCGCCACCCTCGGTCTCGAGGTAGTCGATCCCGCTAGCGGTCGACCAGGACACCAGAACTCGCTCGCCATCACGAGACACGCTCAGGCGAGCCTCGGCCCCGACGAAGTCGGACAGGTCGTGCTCGGACGCGATGCGCAACCGGATGTGATGCGCAGTCGACTTGGACATCCACGACGATAGGAAACTCGTGAATCGTCCCGCTGGTGTTGCACTGCTTGAGCAACTGGCTGCCGTCCGTGCCGCGGTACACGTGAAAGTTGCG
>JANQPS010001147.1 GCA_028285365.1 Thermoanaerobaculia bacterium
GTTGAAGTTCGTCGCCTGAGTCTCGACTGTCACTGCGTCCTGCAGGATCCGGCCGATCACGTCAGCTGCGAACGTGACCCGTGAGCCGAGGGGTGCATCGAAACCGAGTGTGTAGTTGATCTCGTCCGGGATCTCGCCGGCAACGTCGGAGTCGCCGCTCGACACGGTGTAGCCCACGTTGAGGTGAGGTGAGAAAGATCCCCATGACGTGGACCCGATGAGAAAGAGCTTCGACTGGGTGACGCCGGTGCCCAAGAGGTCCTGCTCGTCGCCGGTGGGCAGTCTGATGTCCGCACCGATGCCCCAGGCACCCTGGTCTCTGAAGCGATACTTGAGGCGCACGAGCACGTCGCCGATGCCGGACGCGCTACCCGAGCCCGAGAACAGGGCTCGCTGAGTGTCACCGTTGAGGGCGTCTTCCTGGGTGAACCGATGGGTCTCCGGCACACCGAGGAAATCGGTCGACAGACGGTCGATGGTCAGGGTCGACGCGACATCGAGATCGACCGAGACGAAAGGCGCCGCGATGGCCAGGTCGAACCGGTTGGTCACGCCGTAGCTGAAGAACAGCACCGTCGTTTCCGTGTCGACGTCGATGGCGGTGCTGACGCCGATGATGTCGGACTCGAAGAAGGGGTTGAATCCTGGACCGAAGGGAGGAACGTCTTCGTGCCGCAGCTGGAACTGGAGGTCTCCGTCGGTGAGGCTCAGGTCGTCGATCTGGTCGAACTCGAGACCGATGTAGCTGATACCTGCGTTCCACTTGCCTTTACCGAGTGTCTGGGCGCGCTCGGCGAAGATCGGACCAAACGACTCGGACGCCCGGGAGAAGCCGCCGGTCGCGGGGTCGTAGACGAAGGTGAAACCACCAGAGGAGGACGAGACAGGGAAGGTCGAGAGCTGCGAGGCGAGAGCCTGATTGATGGAAGTACCCAGGCTGGACAGCAGGCCGGTGTCCTGGAAGTGGGCGTCGTGGGTCTGGCCGTCCAGGACCACGGTCTCCGAGAACACGTTACCGATGATGTCGGCCAGATCGGTACTCTGTGAGAACGACGGCGCTGCGAGGAGCAACGATGCCGTGGCCAGGATCGTGACGACTTTTTTCATGAGGGTCCCTTCTCCGTTTCGAGGATGCGACAAAGGCGTTGAGAACGATCGTATCCGGTTGCGGCGCGGTTGTACCGCAGTTTGTGTGCAGCCGGGCACCGCGTCGAATGAGCGACGGTCGGTTGCGGTGATGAATGTTTGCTCACTTGATCGTACGCGGAATCGACCTGCCATCAGACAGCCGACGGCGTCTGCGACTGATGCTCTTCTGGATCGAGAGCCTGCGCTCGGGTCTTGCGAGCTTGTTGGCGATCAGTTGTTGGCCGCCCCTGCATCGATCCAACGGAAGGCGAGGCAGTAGTTGGTATTGGGATTGGTCGTGCAGTTGACCGGATCCCAGCCAGGCTGAGGAGTGGTACTGCCACCCATGGAAACTCGGCCGCTCGGCTTGAGGATGAAGAGACTGGCGTCCGGATTACCTGGAGCGACTCGATCGCCCGAACAGGGGCTGTCGTTGAGCAGCTGGCTGTAGACGTTGGCCGCGCTGCGACTGCCGAAGATGAGCTCACCGTTGGCTCCACACGACGGTGCACCGAAGTGACAGGCGAGGCAGCTCCCCTGGGTCAGGGGATAAACGTCATTGGCCCAACTCGGCCCGCTCGGCGCCATTGTCGTCGTGGTCGACGTCGTGGAAGTCGAGGTGGTGGTCGATGAAGAGGTTGTCGTCGTCGTGGGGATCGAGGTGGTCGTCGACGTTGTCGTCGTGGCGATCGTGGTCGTGGTCGTCGGTGTCGAGGTCGTCGTCGACGTCGTCGTAGACGGTCCACTGGTCGTGGTCGACGTCGACGGCGCGGTGGTGGTCGTCGGTGTCGACGTGGTCGACGTCGTCGAGCCCGGTACGGAGGTCGTGGTGCTCGCCACGGACGTCGTGGACGACGATCCGACAGATGTCGTAGTGGTGGTCGTGGTCAGGAGGTCACATCTGTCGAAGGCCTGGATGTCGATGATCGCAGGGGCTGGAGCGAACTGCGCGTTCGAGTAGCGCTGAATGCGCCCCGTGGCCGTGTCGAGGATGGTGAGCACGTAGCGCACGTCTGTCGCGGCAGAAGCGAGGACCCAGAGACGTTCGTTGACGCCGCAGCCGTCGACGACCTTGACGAGCATCTCCCAGTTGTTGGCGTCGAAGAAGTAGAAGATCCCGGACTCGGCGGAGAAGATCGGAGCGACGACGCCGCTACCGGTTTCGCCAGTGGCGGTCTGCCAGTCGACGGAGACTCTGAAGCGGCCGTTCTGCAGGAGCAGCGTGTTGCTGAAGACGCCGGCGCTGCTGGCGCGGGCGACGTCGCGGACTCCGAGGTCGGCGAGTGTGTAGTCGTGGGGATCCTTGCGAGGTCCGGCCTCGAACTCCTGATTCGCAGTCTCCAGTTCGGCGACGGTCGCCTCGAAGCTCGACTCTGCAGGTGCTGGCGTCGAGAGGCTCGCGCACACCGCAAATGCATCGGTGTCGGTAACCGCGACGGCCTGCTCACCCAGCGGGTTGAAATACGTCGAGATCTGCCCGGTGACCGTGTCTTGCACCGTGATCTCGTACTCGACGTTGGTGGTCGCGGAGACGAAGACCCAGATGCGGTTGTTGACCCCGCAGCCGTCCAGGACCTTGACTAGCAGCTCCCAGTTGTCCGGGTCGAAGAAGGTGTAGATCGCCGAGTCGTTGGCGTTGCCGGGGACCAGCTGACCTGGCCCTGATGAGCCGTTGAAGGCGCGCCAGTTGGCGGTGACACGGAACCGGTTGCCGAGGAGAAGGGCGTCGGTGATGCCCGATCCCGGGGCATCGACGTTGGCGACGACCGGGCCAGCCTGCAGGCGAGGAGCCAGCTCGAGCACCCCCAGTGCGGCGACGAGGAGCGCGGTAGTGACCACGAGAGTGGTGACGAAGCTCTTGCCTTCTGCTGACATCGGATCCCCCTGTCGTGTGCCGTCCGGCCCCTACGGCCCCTGGATTGCCCCGTTGGAGCGCCAAGAGACTGATCGAGCCAGACTTCGTCTTTGCACAAACCGCCTGACTGGCCACCTGACGGTCGGCGACCCTCGGATCCGCACAGCGACGCTTATATAGCCACGCTACAATAGCGTCCTGAGCCCGTCAATGAGATCGGCTGGTCCAGCTGACACGTCCAGCGGAACAGTCGGACTCATGGATTGCCGATGGCTCGTTTCGGGGTCTCATGAGACGTCTCATGAGACGGATCGTTGGTTCCTGCCGCCACCCATTCAGACGCGGTCGGAGCGACTGTTCGGACACAGTCGTCGTCGAACTCCCAACCAGGCGCGAGGACAGTTCAAGGTGTCGGTCACAAGCCCTCGCGTAAGGCGGCAGCAGCCCGAGACGCGGTCAGAAGAACCGGGAAGAGAAGCCTTGCCCAGTCGGCCAGGAAGCGGCAGAGCCGTTCGCGCGCTTCGCGTCCTGAGCGCGGGCGTGCGTGTGGCCGAGGCCAACATCCGACGACTCGATGCCCCGCTCAAGTTGACCATGGCGCTGACGTACTGG
>JANQPS010001167.1 GCA_028285365.1 Thermoanaerobaculia bacterium
ACTGTACCTTGAGCTCGATGGCGTGAGCGGCGAGTGCGCGAAGCGCGGACGAGAGGGCGCGATAGATCTGCTCTCCTTCACCTTCGGAGGTGCAAATCCCTCCTCGATCGGGGTCGGCCGTGGTGGCGGCTCGGGTCGGCCGACCCTTTCGGCTTTCAGCATCACGAAGAGCGTTGACGCCTCAAGCCCCGAGCTCTTTCAGCGAATGTGCGCCGGCAGCCACTTCCCAGAGGCACGCATCCTCGTGTGTAGGGCGAGTGCCGATACAGACGTGGAGGTGGTGAGGTTCGGACTCGAAGAGGTGTACCTCGACAACCTCATGTGGTCGGCTACACCTGAGGGCCTCCCCATCGAGTCGCTTTCCCTAGCGTTTGGCCGCGTTGAGATGACATACAACGAGTCGGACTTCAATGGATCAGTAGCCGGCAGCCACGTGGGTTCTTGGGACGTGCGTACTGGCACTCCCTAGTCGCAGAATCTGATGACCTTGGACGCAACACCCCCAGCCGAGTGGGCTCGCTCAACCGGACCGAAGCCATTTGTCTTCGTGATCATGCCGTTCGCGGAGAGTTTCGACGACATCTATGAGTTCGGAATCGTCGGAGCAGCCGAGGATGCCGGTGCGTATGCCGAGCGTGTCGACCATCAGGTATTCCAGGAGGGCATTCTCGACAGGACCTTCAACCAGATCAGCAAGGCCGACGTCATAGTGGCGGACATGACCGGCCGATCACCAAACGTGTTTTACGAGGTTGGGTACGCTCACGCGTTGAACAAGGTCGTGATCCTGCTTACGCAAGACGCTGACGACATACCCTTCGATCTTCGTCACCAACAGCATCTGATCTATGCGGGGAAGATCGGACTCCTACGGAACCAGCTTGCGGAGCGGATCCGTTGGGGAATCGCGCTCGCGAACGACAGGAGTCATCAGGACGGTGAACGCTTCACGGTGATGGCCCAGGGAAAGCAGCTGCCTGCCTCAAGTAGGGGTCGCATGCCGCAAGTCTTTGGGGCTGCGAAACGGTTTGACGGTGCGGTGCAGCTTCGAATCGCTGTTCAGAACCAGTCCTTCGAGACATCCCCACCGCTTTCGCACCTCTACCTGTTTTCCGCCCAGAACCCCGCCCTCGTACCCGCAGTTTGGACTGAGATTGACGTTGAGTCGGGTCGCGAGGTCACCGCCGGCTCTTCGATGCGCGGCGGGAGACTCCGTTCGGTGCGTCCCGTCGAAAGCTCGGCAGTGGAGGGGTATCCGCTTCAATACAGGCTCCCCCTACAGATCCCACCGATCCCCCCTCAGGCGGTCGACGAGGCGTCGATCATCTGTCAACTCGCCCAAGGAGTAGACTCCGCAACTGAGGAGTTCGTTCTCCGGATCCACGGCAAGTACGGCGTCCACGACTTTGGGTTTGCGTTCGACGTGACCAGACGAGAACCGGTCTAGACGGTTGGAAGTGCTGCGCCCGTCGCCCAACGCCTGATTCACGCTCTCGCTCCGGTCCCAACATCGAACCCTCGTAGACGCTTCGGTTGGAAGCGCCACCCGGATTCGCCGATCGTCCCGATCGGCTTGTCCGCCAGGGGTCCGATGTTGAGCCGACCATCCAGGCCCGCTACGCGGGACTACCGAACGCTCGGCCCCTACGGGGACGCTCGGTCAGACGCCGCTAGATCCTCGCACCTGCCAGCTACCCGCGCTTGCGTCTGACTCGACGTCGTGAATCATTGGGTCGTTACGTGCCACAGCTTCTCGTTGAACCCGTCAAGCGATGAAGGTCTTCTTCTCTGGCTCGCGTCGGAAGATTCCGACTACCATGCATGAGTCCTTCGCCTCGGCCGCCGAATCAATCGGTCGAGAATTCGGCCGGCGCGGCTACACCGCACTCCTTCACAGCGATGGTGCCAATACCCTCGATCACCATCTCGTCCGCGGCCTTCGTAACGCCGCAGCTGCTCGTGACATGAACCCGGTGGTTGAATTACATCGCGGATTGGGTAGTGAACGGATCTACGCCGACCGGACGGGCCTCGCGTTTCGCGACGTCACCTATCCGCGCCCCGAGGCGAAACGCGACAAGCGGCTCGGAGCCAGGGTCGGCGCAGTGGCCGCCGCAGACGCCGTGATGCTGATGGGCGGTGATCGCGGTACGCGAAGAGTGCGCCAGATAGCACGGAGCCTGAAGAAGCCCATCGTGGCCATACCCGCGTTCAAGGGCTCTGCCGAGACGGCGTTCAACACCCTTGAGGACCGCTACATCGACAATCCGGCTGTGTCTACGCGCCTGCCGCTGCTAGTGGACTGGCGGGACAAAGCCTCTGCGCTCGCGGCAGTCGATCTGTGTGAGTTGCTTAGCGAGCGCCATGTCTATTTCATCAGCTACCCTCACACACTCCAGGCCGCCGCCGACCACATGGAGGCGGTGCTCTCACGGGGAAACGCCGTCGTCTTCCGAGATGAGCGAGACTTGGAGTTCGGCGCCGATTTGCGTCGCGATCTCGAAGGCATGATCTGCAAAGCAGACACAATCTTGATCGTGTGGTCTTCGCACTCGAGAGACAGCGAGTGGTGCAAATGGGAGCTCGAGAGAGCCCGAAGCCACCAGGAAGAGAACGGCCGCCCCCGCCGAATCCTCCTCATCCGCGAGGATGACACCCCGCTTCCGGACGAGTACAAGGGCACCCTGCAGATCGAAGGGGGAGACCGCGCCAGCCGAGAGGCGGCACTAGGGGAGCTGGTCGGAAGAGAAAAGGCGTAGCAGGAGTCGCGACCGACGCTGCGTCACGTAACGCCTGACTCACGCTCTCACTACAGATCAACAGCGTCGTCAACCGGGCATCGTGTGTCCGACCGAGCTTGCGTGAACGACGCTGTACCTCCGCGCTTCGCGCTCCGGCGTCACGGGCCCGCCCGGTAGCGCGGGACGGCAATACGCTCGGCCGCTTCGCGGACACTCCGTCAGGCGCTTCAGGTCCGCGGCTGCCTCAGCTGACGCGCGATACCGCAGCTCACTCGCAGCTCGGCCCTCCGCCTTGCGCCTGACTCCGCGTCGTGAGTCAATTGGGTCGTTAACTGACACTCATCCGTCCGAATGGAATCGAAGACCCTCCGTTCACTCGTCGCCGCGCTCACTTTGATCTCGTGTGGCATCGCCCCTGGGCAGTCCCTTGCGGCTCAGGTCTTCGTCCTAGCTAACGCGCCGCAACTCACTCCCTGTGAGCTCCCGCTTTGGCCCGCAGCAGGTCAATACGAGATCCGACCCGATGGCACGTATTCGGTGCGCCACTCGTTTTCTGCTGACCACTGCGACCTGCCCGCCGAATTCGCCGAAGACACGGCCGATGGCGGCCGGTACCGAGTCGCCGGTGATACGCTCCACCTTTCTGTCGAGGCCGATGGGGCGTTGAGGTACGTAGGCTTCGCCATAGTCCAGGGTGACTCCCTGCTAGTCCACGACGAAGGCGGCGACCTCATTTACCGACGGATCACACCGGCGGGTTGATGAGCGTCAGTTAACGCCTGACTCAAGCTCTCGCCTCTGATACGCCGGCGAGCTGCGACAACAGGGTCCTAGTCACACTTCCTTCCGCGCCCGCGAGTCTTCGCGTCCTTCCCGGTGGCGCTCGCCGGCTATCCCTTCGGCGCCTAGACTGAAGACTACCAAACGGCTCGGCCGCTGCGCGGACACTGCGCAGGGCTTCGCCCTGCTCCGCGTCTCGAGTCATTTGGGCCGTTACCGGACATGCCTTTTTGTCCGTATTGTCAGATGGGAGAGGACTGAGGCGACCTCGATGCCGATTCCGACCACCCGTTCCCAGCTCGTCGATCAGGTCAATGTGGCTTTCAGGAAGCTCCACGATGAACTCCGGCATGCTGGACCCGACGTCGGATCGTTGGTGTGCGTCGACGACTGGACGGTAAAGGACCTACTCGCCGTTCGGGCATGGTGGTCGCACTCCGTGGTCGACTGGGTTGAGGCCGGAGAGCGAATCGAGTCCCTCACTCTCCCGGCTGACGGCTATGGTTGGCAGGAGACGCCGCGCCTGAACGCGGACATCGTTGCGGCCGCGTCGGCCGACACCTACTCCTCGATCCTCGCTCGTCTCGAGGGCGGCTTCGAACGAGTACTCAGCTGCATAGACTCATTGAGTGACGCCGAGCTCTTGAATGCCGGCGCTTTCGCTTGGGCTGGGAAATGGCCCATCGCACGGTGGATCTCCATCAACACCACCAGACAGTACACTACCGCTCGAACCTACGTCCGTAGAGCAGT
>JANQPS010001169.1 GCA_028285365.1 Thermoanaerobaculia bacterium
GGTGAGGCCTCGTTCTGGGGGGGAGAGTTGTGGCTCGAGCATCAACCGAGCGACTGGGTGACGTGGCGCGCGCAGGCAGAAGTCGTCCGCGGCGATGACGACACGCTCGGCGAACCCCTCCTCGGCATCTCCCCGGACCGGCTCACTCTGGCGTTGCGGAGCCACACCCGGGATCACCGACTCTGGGGTGAGCTCGGCGTGCAGGTGATCGACGACATGGAGAGAGTCGCGACTTCCCGACTGGAGCTCGAGACCGAAGGTGCCGAGCTCTTGGACCTACGCGGCGCCTACTCGTTCCAGAACGGCTTCGAAGTCCTGTTGGCCGTCGAGAACCTGTCGGACGAGGCCTACACCAGGCATCTGAACTCGATCAATCCGTTCGCTCGACAGCGGATTCTCGAGGAGGGGCGCACCGTGCGGCTGACCTTGTCGTATCGACGGTAGGACCGTAGGTGCCGCCGGAGTGCGTGTCGTCTAGACTGCCGAGATGCCACCCGGTCGCACCTACACGACGCCCGCGCTCATGGAGTATCTGCTGGAGAACTCCTTGCGAGAGCACGAGGTGTTGGCGCGTTTGCGCGAGGAGACGCAGGCGCGCCCCGACGCGCAGATGCAGATCGATCCCGAGCAGGGCCAGTTCATGGCCCTGCTCGTGACCTTGACCGGGGCTCGTCGGATCGTCGAGGTCGGCACGTTCACGGGCTACAGTGCCCTCGCCATGGCTCTGGCGCTTCCGCAAGACGGGCTCCTCGTCGCCTGTGATCGCAACGAGGACGTGACCTCGGTGGCTCGCAGGTACTGGGCCGAAGCCGAGGTCGAGGATCGCATCGACCTGCGCCTCGGTGATGCGCAGGAAACCCTGGAGACGATGCTCGAGGACGGCGAGTGCGGAACCTACGACCTGGCGTTCGTCGATGCCGACAAGACTGGCTATGCCCAGTACTACGAACTGTTGCTCCGGCTCGTACGGCCCGGCGGCCTGATCGTCGTGGACAACGTTCTGTGGGGTGGGCAGGTCGTGGATCCCGAAGTGGTCGACCCCGACACCCTGGCGATTCGCCGCTTCAATCAGAAGCTGAAGAACGACGACCGCATCGATCTGAGCATGATCCCCTTGGGAGACGGACTCACCCTGGCCAGGGTCCGCCCCTGACCGGTTCGGTTGAAGGGACCGGACTGTCGACAGGCGTGCTCGGTCGACGTTCACCGGTGGTGGTCGTCTGAGCGACTTTGACCCTCAAAAGCGAGTCGGCTCCTTTGGAGTTGGCAGAATCGCGGTTAGGGTCACTCCCGGCTCCCAGGAGAACGGGACGGACACGCTGACGCGTCGACTCGGTTGACGCGTGCCGGAGGAGGATTCGTGCAGCTCGGTTTTGTCATCGACCACAGCCGGTGTATCGGCTGTCACGCCTGCACCGTTGCGTGCAAGGCGGAAAACGACGTTCCCGTCGGCAGCTTCCGCACCTGGGTGAAGTACGTCGAGCAGGGAGAGTTTCCAACGGTCAAGCGGTCTTTCTCCGTGCTCCGCTGCAATCAGTGCACGCATGCTCCGTGCGTTGCCATCTGCCCGGTGAATGCACTGCACAAGCGCGACGACGGCATCGTCGACATCGATCCCAAGGCGTGCATCGGCTGCAAGGCTTGCATGCAGGGTTGTCCGTACGACGCTCTCTACATCAACGAAGGCACCGGAATCGCGGAGAAGTGTCACTTTTGCGCTCATCGCACGGAAGTGGGACTGACCCCCGCCTGCGCGGCCGTCTGTCCGACCGAAGCGATCATCCCGGGAGACTTCGACGATCCTGAGAGCCGCGTCAGCCAGATGAGATCCGAACTGGATCTCAGTGGACGCAAGACAGAGGCGGGGACTCGACCGAACGTCCTCTACCGAGACGTGGAAGACGTCGGAATCGATCCCGGGCTCACGAGCTTGGCTCATGGATTTCTCTGGGCCGAGTCACCGACGGGGGCTCGCGTCGAAGCTGACCGTTTGGAAGATGTATATCGCCCCGAGTCGGCACGCACGTCTTACGACGCCCCCAAACCCAAACTGTGGGGGCGGTGGATCACGGGCTACTTGTTTGCCAAGTCGATTGCCGCCGGCGTTGCGCTCGTGAGCGTCGTTGCTGCGCTGTCGGGGCAAGGGCCCGCGCAGCTCGGTCGAGGACCGCTGGCTCTCGCACTGGCGGCACTGACCGTCACCTGCATCTGCTTGATCGCCGATCTCAAGCGGCCTGAGCGCTTCTACCTGCTCTTCTTGCGCCCCAACTGGAACTCCTGGCTGGCGCGAGGGACGTTTGTCCTGGCGTTGTTTGGTGGGCTGCTCGCTGCGGCGCTGGTCGTGCCGACGTTGACGGGGCCGCCTGCCGTGGCGGTGGTCATCGCTGTCCTGGCGCTGTTTGCAGCCTGCTACACCGGTTGGCTCTTTGGGCAGGCTCGTGGACGCGTCTTGTGGATGATGAGGGGTTATCCCCTCCAGCTTGCCGTACAGGCTCTGCTCGCTGGGTCGGCCTGTCTGCTGGTCCTGCAGACGGTGCTTCCGACAGACTCTGCGATCGAGGGGCAACTGCTCAGGTGGGTGCTCGGATCGGCTCTACTGGGGCAGCTGGCCTTCGACCTCGTCCGGGGGCAGTTGTCGCCCAGAGACCGAAACGTGGAGTACGCGCGAGCGGTGAGGCTTCTGCACGGGGGACGTCACGGTACCTTGCGCGTGCTGGTTCTCGGCTTCGGGATCGTTGGACCTCTGGTGCTTGTCGGTCTGGGTGCTCTGCTGCCGGTGGCCGGCCTACTGGCGCTGGTTGGGCTGTGGTTGGAAGAGGATGCATTCGTCCTGAGCGGCCAGGCCCTACCCATCAGCTGAAGGAATTCGGTCATGAGTGATTCGCCGCACAACGATTCTGGCAAGACCGATCCTGGCAAGACCGATTCTGGCAAGACCGATCCTGGGACCCGCACGCCGCCGTGGGAGCTCAGTGTCGGTCCCCCGCCGAGTCGCTGGGATGACTGGGTCGAGCTCGACCCGCAGGCCTGGCCGGAGCGGCGCGAGGTGCACTACCGGATAGTTCCCACGATCTGCTTCAACTGTGAGTCGGCCTGCGGTCTCCTGGCTTTCGTCGACAAGAGCTCCGGCGAGATCAAGAAGTTCGAGGGCAACCCGGTTCACCCAGGCAGCCGTGGCCGCACCTGCGCCAAAGGTCCTGCGACGCTCAACCAGATTCGAGACCCAGAGCGCATCTTGTTTCCTCTGAAACGAAGCGGTCCCCGTGGCAGCGGACAGTGGGAGCGCGTGAGTTGGGAGGAGGCGCTGAAAGACATCGGTTCACGCGTTGCCGCAGCGCTCGACGATGGGCGTGGCGACGAGGTCATGTACCACGTCGGCAGACCGGGTGAGGATCACTTTGCGACGCGCGTGCTCCAGGCCTGGGGGGTGGACGGGCACAACTCGCACACCAACGTGTGCAGCGCCTCGGCCCGACTGGGCTACACCCTCTGGCTGGGTGCGGACCGACCGTCACCCGACTTCTCGGAGAGCAAGTTTGTCCTGCTCCTCTCGGCACATCTGGAGACCGGGCACTACTTCAACCCGCACGCTCAGCGGATCATCGACGCCAAGTCCGATGGTGCTCGAATAGCGGTCGTCGATACCCGCCTGTCCAACACCAGCACCCACGCCGACCACTGGGTGTCGACGTGGCCGGGGACGGAGTCGGCGCTCCTGCTGGGTATCGCTCGCGAATTGCTCGTGCGCGGGGCGATCAATACGGAGTTCATGGAGCGTTGGATCGAATGGCGGAGCTATCTCGCGAGTCGCGATCCCGAAGGCGCCGGCGACTTCCAGCGCTT
>JANQPS010001173.1 GCA_028285365.1 Thermoanaerobaculia bacterium
GAGGTCGGCCTGGCTGAACTTCAGACACCGGCGCGTGGTCTCCGGCGCGTCGACAGTGACGCTGCAGCTGGTTCGGGTGCTCGAGCCGCGACCACGAACTCTCCGTTCCAAGGTCGTCGAGGCTCTGCGCGCCGTCCAGCTCGAGGCACGCTTCAGCAAGCGTGAAATCCTGGCCCTCTACCTGACCTACGTGCCGTTCGGCAGGAATCTGGAGGGCATACGTGCGGCGTCGTGGGCCTACTTCGGACACTCTCCTGCGAGTCTCAGCGGCAGCGAGATCGCGACCTTGCTGGCGGTACCGCAGCGACCGGCGAGTCGGTATCCGTCGGCGTCGAATCGTGCCCGTCTGGTGAGCGCCCGCGACGAGATTGCGGCCTGGCTGCTCGAACGCGGGTTTGATCTCGAGCCGGGGGTTCCTGGTGACGTGCAGGACCAGCTGGCCGTCGTGCGAGCGGGGACGGTACCGCTCGAGATTCGTCCCTTGCCTCGGGCCGCGCCGCACCTGGCGTTCTGGCTGCGTGAGCACTGGCCCGACGAGCGGCGCCTGATGACCACGCTCGACCGCGGTCTGCAGGGTCTGGCGGAGCAGCGACTCGCAGCCGAAGCCGCCGAGCTCCAGGCGCTCGGCATTCACAACGGGAGTGTCGTCCTCGTCGACCATCGTGACGCTGAGGTTCGAGCACTGGTCGGGAACGTCGACTTCTGGGACCACCTGCACGGCGGCCAGATCCCTGGGTTCTCGGTGGCGCGCTCCCCCGGCTCGACGTTGAAGCCTTTCCTGTACGGCGCCGCGGTCGATGCCGGGTTGGCGTTGCCAGAGCAGCTCGTCGCTGACATACCGGTCGAGTACGGCGACTACTCGCCGCGCAACTTCGATCGGGACCACACGGGGCTGATCTCGTTGGAGGACGCTCTCAGCCACTCGCTCAACATCCCCTTCGTCCAGCTCCTTCAGCGGGTGGGGATCGACGCTTTCCTGGACCTGCTGAGGCGTGGGGGAGTGAACTCGCTGATCGAGGAGTCCGGCTACTACGGCCTCTCGGCTGCGATCGGTGCGCTCGAGCTGACGCCCCTCGAGGTCGCCGAGCTCTACGCTGCCCTCGCCCGAGATGGTGAAGTGAAGCCGCTTCGACTCCTCGTCGAGCCCAGGGACGCCGAGCGTGATGAGAGCACTGAGCGCACTGAGCGTCGTGCGAGCCGAATCCTGAGCCCCGGAGCCAGTTTCCTCGTGAAGCGGGCGCTCAGCCGACGCGATCGGCCCGATTTCCCCGAGCGGCGGCGCTTCTCGGGAGCTCCGCGAGCCATTCACTGGAAGACGGGAACCAGTTTTGGCCATCGTGACGCCTGGGCGGTGGGCTCTCACGAGTCGCTCACAGTGGTGGTGTGGCTGGGCAACTTCGACCAGGAGCCGGCGACCGATCTCGTAGGAGCCGAAGCGGCGGGTCCGATCCTCTTCGATGTTCTCGAGGCTGCCCAGGAGCGGCGCGGCTACGCGCTTCCCGATCGCCTGCCCCGAGATCTCAAGTTCGTGGACGTCTGTGCTTACTCAGGTCATCTCGCCGGCGAGGCTTGCCCACTCGAGCGCAGGGTCCTCGGTCTCCGCTCGAGGATTCCGAGCAAGCCGTGTCCGTACCATCGCAACATCACGGTCGATCTCGACAGTGGCCTCAGGCTCAATCCCAGCTGCCGGGCAGATCGTCGCTACGAGACGCGGTCGGCCCTGGTGTGGCCCGCCCACGTGCAGCGGTTCTACGCCCAAGAGGGCCGGTTTTTTCCGCGTCTTCCAGGGCTCCATCCGAGCTGCCGAGCGACCACGAGCCGCGAACGGCTGGCGATCGTTTCGCCGCCGCTCGGTCAGAGCCTCGTGCTCATCCCGGGTGTCCGTGCGGACCGTCAAGAGGTGCCGCTGCGCGCCGCGGCGAACGTCTCGGAGCGTCTTTCGTGGTTCGTCGACGGGCGCTACGTGGGCACCGCCGACGCCAGTGGTGAGCTCTGGTGGACCCCTGAGCCCGGTCGTCACGAGATTCGCGTCGAGAGTGAAGGAGGCGCGTGGGCCGAGCGCGAGCTGGTCGTGAGGGAGGGCACGGGAGGAGTGACGGCTTCGGGCTAGGCCTCGGACTAGACCTACGGTGTTTCGCCGATCAGCGGTGTCGCTGCGCGAGGCTCGGCCTTGGTGTAGTCCAAGCCCAGCATCGCCGCCGCGGTTGCGGCGACCTGCGACAACGTCGCCGACTCGGTCTCGCCGGGCAAGCCACAGTCGTCCGGGCACCACAGCAGGATCCAGGCTTTGTCGGCGCCCGGTATCTCGGTGCCGTGTGAGGTCCAGTCGGATCCGGTCGAGCCGCGGCCGTGGTCGGTGGTCACGATCAACGAGGTCTCGTTGCGGTACTGGTCGATCGACTGGAGCTGCTCCCACGTCTCACGGATGAGGCGATCGTTGAGCGTTGCCGAGCGGAGGTAGCGATCGTAGCGGCGAGCGTGTGCCCAGTCGTCGGGCTCACCCAGGGCGAGATAGAGGACTCGTGGCTGACGGTGGGTGACGATCTCGTGGGCGACCTGTGTCGTAAACGAGTCGAAGCGCACGCTCGCCCACTCCGGAGTCGTACGCTCCATGAGGTAGTTGAGGGTCTGGGTGCTCTCGGTGAGCCTTCCGCCGAGCAGCTTTCGAGTCACGGGCTGCCAACCCGCATTGACGATCAGCTCGGAGCGATCGACGTTGAGGATGAACGGAAAGACGTCCCACGACCCGACGGCTGCAACCCGGTCTTCGAAGCCTGGTTGACGGTCCAGCCACTCCAGCACCGTGACGTTGCGGTTGTTGCGCTTGGCGTTGCTCGAGACCCAGTCGTCAGGAAAGCCGGTGAGGAGCTCGTTGTAGCCGGGGTAGGAGAAGTTCTTGCCGTTGGTGACCTGCACCGTGCTGCCGTGCTCCGGGTTGCCGAGCATCACTCCACTCGGGCTCCGGGCGAGCTTCCACAAGAATGGGAGCAGTGCATCGCGGCGTTTCTCCGAGCTGTCTCGCAGGTACTGCTCGAGAAGGGCGTCGACGTCGCTGACACGGCCGCTCAATCGGTTGCTGAGGGTCGGGTCGATGCCGTCGAAGACCTCCTGCCAGCGCAGGCCGTCGATGGTGACGACGAGGACGTTTTCGGCACCGTGGCTCGAAGGTGGTCGTCCTGCCAAGGCCAAAACGACGCTGAGTGCAGCGAGACAAGAGACGACGCGTTGACGAGACATCGTGATCGAGCTTTGGTAGCGGCGGCTGGGGGCTAGAGGTCGTCAGCAGGCAATGTAGCCACCGTCGACGACGAGCTCCGATCCGGTCATGAACGAAGCGTCGTCGCTCGCCAGGAAGAGCACGGGGCCGGCGATCTCGCATGGCTCGGCGAGACGGCCCATGGGAATCGAT
>JANQPS010001181.1 GCA_028285365.1 Thermoanaerobaculia bacterium
GCGGAGCCAGTTCGGAGACGAGATCTACTGGCAGCACCAGGTGGGCCAGCGATTCCTCGCCGAAGGACCCGAACGTCTCTGGGAACTGCTCGCGGACTGAGTCCTCGGACGTCAGCTCAACCCGTCGACGAAAGCCCCCAACCGACTCGGCCAGTCCAGCTGTTGCAGCGGCAGGATCATGTGACCGCCGCGCCGAACTCGCTCGACTTCGGCATGGGCGAGACCACGAGCCAGGACTGCGGAGGTGACGAGCGACGGCACGACCCAGTCGAGCGTGGATGCGTAGATCCGAACCGGCTGCTCGATCTCACCGAGACGAGGACGCAGGTCCAGGCCGTGAATCATGTGGAGCCGCTGAACATAACCCTCACCCCAGAAGGAACTGTCCATCTTCCAGAAACGACGGATCACGTCGCGCTCCCAGAGACCGCCGCACAGCACGAGCGGCCCCCAAACCTGGCGGGCGATCCCGTAGACGAAGCGCGGCACGAGCGGCATGGTCAACCGAGACCACCAGAGACCGAGACGGTTCGGGAAGTGGGCAAACGTGTTGACCAGCATGAGCGCGCGCACACGCTCCGGATGCTCTAGCGCACAGGTCAACGCCACCGCACCTCCGAACGACTCGGCGACGATCGTGTAGGGCTCGTCGAGCTCCTGGGCCGCAGCCTCCACGACGCTAGCCGCCAGGTTCGAGTACGTCGCTTCACTCAGTGACCTGCAGCAATAGCGCAGCCTGACGAGTCGAACGCGTTGCTCGAGCGTCTCGGCCGTCTGAAACAGCAGTTCTCCGGTTCCGTCGATTCCAGGTACGTAGAGCACTGGCGGCCCGGAGCCACCAGCGCGGTGAACCTCAGCGAGCACCTGGAGGGACTTCGACGGGTTGCGGGGACCTCAACCGAGGTCCGTGGTCTCGGTCTCTGCCTCGGCCTCCTCGTCTTCCGCCTCCACGTCTGGCGGTGCGATCTCCCACTCGTACTCCCTGCCCAGGACGTGACGCTCGAACCAGTCGAGCTCGACGTTGATCTTGAAGAGTTGGTGACGCAGCTCACGCCAGCCGTGCCCCGCACGCGGGGCCATGTAGAGATGCGACTCGACGCCGTTGCTCTGCAGCGCGCGAAACAGCTCGACGGACTGGGCAGCCGGTACGCGGCGATCGTTCTCGCCCACCAAAACGATCGTGGGGGTCGTGACCTTCCAGATCTCGCTCAGTGGGGAGCTCTTCCAGTAGTTGTCGATCGGTGCGTCAGGAGACCAGGGTGTATCGCCAAACCAGGGTGTTCGGTAGATGCGCACGTCACTCTGTCCGTACATCGAGATCCAGTTGATGGCTCCCGCACCCGAGGAGGCCGCCTTGAAGCGGTCCGTGTGGGTGATGATCTTGTTGGTCATGTGCCCACCGGCGCTCCAACCCATCTTGGCCATCTTGTTGCCGTCGACGAGGCCGCGCTCGATCACGGCGTCGACACCCTTCATGACGTCCAGGTGCGACTGATTGAAGTAGCTCCCGACCATGTCGCGCAAGAACGCGTCGCCGTAGCCGGTACTGCCACGGTAGTTCGGCTTGAGCACGAACCAGCCGCGCGCCGTCAGGACCTGGGTGTAGCTACCCCATCGTCCAAAGCCGAACTTGTCCGATGCTGCAGGGCCACCGTGGGTCTGAACGACGAGCGGATAGATCTGATCCTCGTCGTAGTCGAGCGGATAGAACAGCAGTCCTTCGACCGAGACATCGTCTTCACCTTTCCAGGTGATCAGCTCGACCTTTGGCAGGCGGTAGGACTCTGCCACCCAGTCGAGCATGCCGGTCCGTTTGGCGAACGTCTCCGCTCCATCGTCGTACAGCCAGTAGTCGCCGCCGTTGGTGGGTTCGTTCACGCTCAGCAAGTGTTGCCCCAGCTCAGGGCGGTAGTGCCAGCCGCGAAGTGAATGATCTCCATCCGTGAGCTGCTCGAGACCGCTGCCGTCGGCGGCGACCGCAAACAGCTGCGACCGAGCGCCAGTGTTGGCTAGAAAGTAGATGGAGCGGCCATCGGCCGACCAGCTTGCGGCGTCGATGCCGTGAGGCAGATCTTCCAGCAAGAGACGCGCCTGACCTCCGGTGGCCGGGACCACGAAGAGATTGCCGTTGTGGTAGGTCTCGAATTCGGCGCTCGAGCCGCTGAGGAAAAGAACCGTACTCCCATCCGGAGAGAGCTCTCCCCCCGACTCCCTGACCGTGTTGGTGGTCAGGCGGGTGCCCTCCGACGAACCGTCGAGAGGCCTGATCCACACTTCGCCCTCCGCAGAGTCGTCGAACAGCGGCGTCGGGGCCCGATGGAAAACGACGTGCTCACCGTCGCGAGAGATCTCGTAGCTGCTGACGGTGAAGTCACCCTCAGTGACTCTCGAGGGCTTGCCGCCTTCGGTGCCGGGCTCGTAGCGCCAGAGGTGACGTTGACGATAGTCCTCGTCGTACGCGATGACGTCGTCCTTGACCTTGTCCTTCTTCTTGCGCTCCTCGGTCTTGGGATCGGTGGCGAGAAAGTAGAGCACGTCACCGTCTGGGCTCCACTGAAGCGAAAAAGGTGACGAATCGTGCTCGAAGAGGCGCTGGGCTTCGCCGCCCGCGATCGGCAGGTGGTAGACCTGGTCATGTTCGTCATCGCCGCGCTTGGCGAGGAAAACGATGCCCTCCCCGTCTGGAGTCCAGCCAGGGCTCCCCTCACCGCTCTCGCCAAACGTGATCTGACGTGCCTCTTCGGCGCCACGCTGCAGCCAGAGATGCCCTGTCCGCTTGTTCCCGTCCCAGTCGGCAACCGTCTTGACCAGCACCACCGACTCCCCGTCGGGTGACAGACGTCCTGAGCCGATCGACGGCAAACTGAGCAGGTCTACGGCCGTCATCGGCTTGGGATCACTCGCGAAGCCTGAGGACCCTATGAGGGTCACGACGAAAGACAGCGCGACAGTTCGTAGCGTGAAGGTTCGTAGTGTGAGGGTCCGGAGTGTGGAGGTCCGGAGTGTGGGGGTCCGGAGTGAAGGGTGACGAATCATCTGGATCTCTCCCAAAGTAGGCGGCGACTGGATGGTGCTGATGCCGTCACCTGATGACGAGCACTGCTGCGCAGAGGAGGCCTTGTGATCAACGCTCAGCCGAAGTCACGTTAGCAAAGGCTTCGTCGTGTTCGACACTCCGAAGGTTGAACGACACGAACAGAATTTCTCTAGGGAAGAACTCCAAAGCCAGAGTCACCTGACGAGGAGTCAATGGCACCTGGCCAGCTGTGAGAGGATCTAGGCATGACAACCCATTCCCCGAACTCGGCGGCACAGAAAAGCGCCGCGACCCCCGAGCTCAGCG
>JANQPS010001221.1 GCA_028285365.1 Thermoanaerobaculia bacterium
CCGAGCGATGGCAGCACCAGGGATCTCGAGATCTACCGGCACTTCGAGTCGAACGGCCGCCACCTGCCGGACATTCGCGAGGCCTTGGCCCAGCGGTTACACGATCACGCCATCGACGATGCCGTGCGCGACTATCTCGACTTCGGGTTGGACGGACTTCCTCAGCGCAGGGCCGTTGGCATCATGGGCGGACATCGGCTGCTGCGAACCTCGGCGATCTATGCGCGGATTGCCGAGATCGCCCGTGCGCTCACTCGGCGAGGTTTTCTGGTCGTGACCGGTGGAGGGCCAGGCGCCATGGAGGCTGGCAACCTCGGGGCCTACCTCGCTCTCGAAGAGGACTCGGTGCTCGATCGCGCGCTGGAAGAACTGGGGCGGGTGGGCTCGTATCGCGACGACGGCTACACGGACTGCGCCCTGAAAGTGGTTGCCGAGATCACCGAAGGGGCAGAGAGCCTCGCCGTTCCTACGTGGTTCTACGGACACGAGCCGACGAACGTGTTTGCGTCCTCGATTGCCAAGTACTTTTCCAACAGCCTTCGCGAGGACGGCCTCCTGGCAGTGTGTCTCTATGGGGTTCTCTTTGCGCCTGGCAGCGCGGGCACGCTCCAAGAGGTCTTCCAGGACGCAGCGCAGAATCACTACACGACGTTCGGTCTCAGGTCGCCGATGGTGTTCTTCGGCTCAGACGCCTTTGCGGGACCGGGTGGGGCCTACCCGGTGGTCGAGAAGCTCGCCAAGAGTGGTGGCTATTCGGACTTGCTGTTGGTCAGTGATTCGGCGGATGAGGTCGTCGATTTCATAGCCACGCATCCCCCTCGCGCCGCCAACTCCTAGGGGCCCTCTCACCTGGCCAGCCGGCCCGTTGCTGTCGGGAGAGCATGCTCGAGCCGACGGCGTAAGGCCATTTCTCGGGGATCGCGAGTCGCCGGATCATTGACACTCGGAGCGACCCTGGATACCTTTCTACCGATCGGTCGGTCGGCAGCTCGCCGGCTGATGTCAAGGAGCAGCGATGACTGTCGATGCCAAGGTGCCCGTTTCAGGCCAGTCCGGGAAAGACCCCGACAAGACCGCCGAGATCTATCGGGCGGCAATTCGGATCTTTCGCGAGAAGGGCTATCACGCGACCTCTATCAACGAGATCGCCGATGCCGTTCATCTGACCAAGGCTGGTCTCTACTACTACATCAAAGGCAAGCAGGATCTCCTGTACCGGATCATGGACAACGCCATGAATGCCATCGAGCAGATCGTGGTAGCCGAGGCCGACGAGGAGCGGGATCCGGTGCAACGCCTCCGCAAGGTGATCGCGGGGCATTGCTCGCTGATTACGAAAGAGGGCAACGGAGCTCTCGCGATCCTGGTCAACGAGCTCGAAGGCCTACCTGAGGCGCAACGGATCGAGATCGAGTCGCGCCAGAAGGCCTACGTCCACTTCGTGCGCGAGATCCTAGACGAGTTGCGTGCGGCGGGTAAGCTACGGCCACTGGATTCGACCGCCGGCGCCTTTGGCCTTCTGGGTATGGTGCTCTGGACATCCAGGTGGTTCGAGCCACAAGGTCGGTTGTCTTCTGAAGAGGTCACCGCCCAGGTTGCCGAGATGGCCTTGGGTGCGGTGCTTCGGTCAGGGTGAGCCGAGACGGTGCTAGCGCGCGGAAACCTCGGCAGCCTCACGCCGATCTCTGCGCGCACTCTAATCGACGGTGATGTCGCCGCTGCGTCAGTGGAACGGTGACGTCGGGTTCCGAACTGATTCCAACTGGTGATTCCCCTTGGCTTCAAGGGGACGCAATCGATAGGAGAACGCGATGAACATACTGGTCTGTATCAAGCAGATCTTGGACCCGGACCTTCCGGCCAGGGACTTCAAGATCGATTCCGAGGCCAAAGAAGCCGCCCGCGGCGGCGCCAACATGGTCACGAACATCTTCTGTGAGAACGCTCTCGAGACTGCCTTGCAGCTCAAAGAGGCTGCCGGAGGCGGCAAGGTCACCGCGCTGTGTTACGGGGCCGAAGAGGCGGAAGATTCGTTGCGCAAGGCGCTGGCAATGACCGTGGACGAGGCCATTCTGGTCGTTCGCGAAGGGAACACCAATCCGGATGCCGGTAGCGTCGCCAAGGTGCTCGCGACCGCGATCAAGAAGGCCGGAGATTTCGATCTGGTCATGGTCGGTCGCGAGTCCGGTGACTGGGGCGTCGGACAGACGGGTGGTTTTCTGGCCGAGGAGCTCGGCTTGCCATCACTCGGCTTCGTCGACAGCGTGGCCGGCAAAGATGGCGGACTCGAACTGCGCAGGCAGACCGACAACGGTGTCGAGATCGCACAGGCAGAGACCCCGTGCCTGGTGCTGATCACGAACAACGAGAACAACGTCCCGAGAATCCCCAAGACTCGCGACGTGATGATGTCTTATCGCAAGCCCCTGGAGAAGCTGACGCTGGGCGAGCTGGGGCTGGATGACGATGCGATCAAGTCCGCTAACGGCACCTTCGAGGTCGTCGAGTTGTTCGTGCCGGAGAAAGACGTTGTCTGTGAGTTCGTCGAGGGTGATTCGATCGACGAGAAGGTCGGCCAACTGGCCGAGAAGATCCAAACCATCGTGGCGTCTGCCAGCTGAGCGGCTCGAGGAGTAACTCTCAAATGTCCAACAACGTCATTACCGTTCACTTTGGAGAGGCCGGCTGGGACCGTGGGACGCAGGGTGTCCTGGGAGCCGGAAGCCGACTTGCGGAGAGCCTCGGCGGTGAGCTCATCGCCATCGTCCTGGGCACGGCATCCGATGAGCTGCGGGCCGGACTCAGCGACGTCGCCAATCAAGTCATCGTCGCCGAGCAGGGGCTGACCGAGTACCAGCCCGAGCGCGCGTTGGCTGCGCTTCAGGCACTCTGCGACGGCAAGAACGCCGGCGCGGTCCTGCTGGCCAACGACACCTACAGTCAAGAGATCACTCCAAGGCTGGCTCATCGGCTCGGAGGGTCATCGATGGCCGACGCTCAGAGCGTGAGCTTCCAGGATGGTGATCTCAGAGTGGAACGCTCGGCCTACGGCGGCAAAGCAACGTCGGTCTACTCCATGAAGCAGATGCCTGCGGTCGTTTGGGTTCGCGCGCGCGCGATCGATCCGCCCGAGCGCAGTGGTGTCGGTGGAGCCATCGAAGAGGCGACTCCTGAGCTGCCCGAGCCGAAGATTCGGATCGTCGGCCGCGAGGAAGAGGCTCAGGAGGGCGTCAAGCTCGAAGACGCGACGATCGTGGTGTCCGGCGGACGAGGTCTCGGTGGACCGGAGCCTTTCGAGTCGGTGATCAAAGAGCTTTCCGATGCCATTGGAGCGGTCCAGGGGGCGTCGCGTGCCGCATGTGACGCTGGCTGGGTGCCACCCAACTGGCAGGTGGGGCAGACCGGCAAGAAGGTGGCTCCCGAGCTCTACCTAGCGGTGGCTATCTCCGGTGCGAGTCAGCATCTGCTCGGTATGGGCGACTCCAAGGTGATTGCTGCGATCAATACGGATCCCGACGCCCCGATCTTCAAACACTGCAGTTTCGGCATCGTCGAGGACTACAAGAACGTCGTCCCACTGCTCACCGAGAAGCTGCGTTCGGCGTAAGAGTACGCACGCCCGTAGATCGATTCGATCTTCGGTGCTGAGAAAACGTCTCGGACCGGGGTACCCCGTCCATGGGTCGGGGTATCCCAATCGAGGCAAAGTGCTGGCGTGCGGTGACGTGGCCCCGACAAGCGCCCAAGGGGCCTTGCCGGCACCGTTCTGACGTCGTCGTTCGCGGGCGGCGAGCCCGGGTCCTGAGTCTGCCAAGGGAGGCCTCGGCCACTCGTTTCCAGGGGTGTCCGAGCCAGGAAGCGCTGGCCCCTAGGCCCCGCCACGCGACAGCCCGGTCTCAGTGACGAGGCTCGGGCCACAAAGGAACGCGAAGCGTTCCCATTCTGGAAGCTTCGCCCGGACGACCATCTAGGTGTTCGTCCCGTAGTTTGCCGAAGGCAAACTACAAAGGAACGCGAAGCGTTCCCATTCTGGAAGCTTCGCCCTAACGACCGTCTAGGTGTTCATCCCGTAGCTTGCCGAAGGCAAGCGACAAAGGAACGCGAAGCGTTCCCTTTCTGGAAGCTTCGCCCGGACGACCATCTAGGTGTTCGTCCCGTAGTTTGCCGAAGGCAAACTACAAAGGAACGCGAAGCGTTCCCGTTTTCCGCTGTTAGAGTCGCGACATGAGCCCGATCGACCCCAGTATCCCGACCCGCGAAGTCTATTGGAACGTCCCTTACCACAGCCTCATCTACGTCTTCCTCCTCCCCACCCTGATCATCGGTGGCTACGGGTTGTACAGACGTGTCCGCCGCTGGCGAATTGGTCAGCCCGCCATGCGTTTCGATCGTCTGGGGGATCGTCTCGACCTGTTCATCAAGAGCGCACTCGCGCAAGGACGGACCGTGCGCAATACCTACGCGGCGGTCTTTCACACCGGGCTGTACCTTGGCTTCCTCGTGTTGATTGCGGCGACGACCGTGGTAGCGATTCACGACCACTTCAAGCTGCCCATTATGCAGGGGCCGTTCTACCTGTTCTTCCAGTCGCTCTTCGTCGACATGTTCGGGCTCTACGTCATGATCGCGGTACTCATGGCAATGGCCCGCCGATTGGGTGAGAAACCACCGCGGCTCGTCTACACGTCCGAGGCGAACTGGATCCTGATTCTGATCTTCGTGATCTCGTTGACGGGGTTTTTCGTCGAAGGTTGGCGGATCGCAGTTACCGATGATCCCTGGGGTGGTTGGTCTCCGGTGGGGTACGTCTTTGCCCTGGTCTCCGACTCCGTCATGTCGGACGAGACGATGATCTCGCTGCACCGGGGATCGTGGTGGTTCCACATGGCGGTTTCTTTCGGGTTCATCGCCTGGGCGCCGTACACCAAGATGTCGCACGCATTGATCTCGCCCCTGAACATCTTCACCGCGAATCTGGACGGCTACGGCGCCAGCCTCAAGGAGATCGATTTCGAGAAGGCCGAGCGCTTCGGCGTCGCGTCGCTCGACGACTACACCTGGAAAGACTTGCTCGATCTCGATGCGTGTACGGAGTGTGGTCGCTGTACTGCGGTTTGCCCGGCCAACACCGTCGGCAAGTCCCTTTCGCCTCGCGACATCATCCTCGACCTGCGGAGTCTGATGCACGAGAAGGCCGACAGCCTCCTGGCCAACGGGACCAACGGTGCTGGAGAAGAGGGTGAAACGAAGCCCGGTGATCCGCCGCCGATCAGGATTCCGATCCTCGACGAGGCGCCGGCCGTTTCGGCAGAGGCCTTGTTCTCGTGCACCAGTTGCGCGGCGTGTATGGAGGCGTGCCCGGTTCACATCGAGCAGCTGCCCAAGATTATCGATGCCCGGCGCTACCTGGTCATGGAGGAGGCGGACTTCCCGGAGGGCATGATGAACGTCGTGACCTCGATGGAGTCTCGCCAGCACCCGTATCCGGGAACGGCTTTTTCGCGCGACGACTGGACCGAGGGTCTCGACATCGACGTCATGGCAGACATGGACGATCCCAACGAGGCGGAGGTCTTGTTCTGGGTGGGTTGTGGTGGAGCTCTGGTCGAGCGCAACCGTTCGACGGTGCGCGCGACCGCCAAGCTCCTCAAGAAGGCAGGGGTCAAGTTCGCCATCCTCGGTCGCGAGGAGTCGTGTACGGGGGATCCGGCGAGGCGCATCGGCAACGAGTTCTTGTTCGAGATGCTGGCCAAAGGCAACGTCGACACCCTGAACAGCTACGGCGTCAAGCAGATCGTGACGTCGTGCCCGCACTGCTTCAACACCTTCAAGAACGAGTATCCGCAGTTCGACGGCCACTATGAGGTCTCGCATCACACCCAGTACCTCGAACAGCTCGTTTCCGAGGAACGTCTCGAGCCGAAACGCGAGATCTTGCACCGTGACGTGACGTTTCACGATCCCTGCTATCTGGGGCGCCACAACGGCGAGTACGACGCGCCCCGCCACCTTCTCGACGCCGTAGCCAGACGTGGTGTTCACGAGCTCGGCCGGAGTCGCAATGAGAGCTTCTGCTGCGGTGGCGGTGGCGGTATGGCGTTCGTCGACGAGCCACCCGACAAACGAGTCAATCAGGAGCGGGCCCAGGAGATCGTCGATTCCGGTGCCGACGTCGTGGCGGTTGGTTGCCCGTTCTGCGCCACGATGCTCGAAGACGGCATCGGTGCCCGCAAGGGGGATCGAGACGTCAGTGTGCTGGACGTCGCCGAGCTCCTTCTCGAGGCCGTCGGTGACGACGCGGGAGAGTCCGAGCAGGCCAGCGCGAGCTCCTAGCTGTGGTTGCGCACGGTGGCGGTGTCGGTGGCGGTGTCGCGGCCAGGTCACCGGGCCGCTCCTCGCCACTAGGGGGCGGACCGGGGCAGTTCAGCCGCGACACCGCCACCGACACCGCCACCGTGCGCAACCACAGCTAGGAGCTCGCGCTGGCCTGCTCGGACTCTCCCGCGTCGTCACCGACGGCCTCG
>JANQPS010001235.1 GCA_028285365.1 Thermoanaerobaculia bacterium
CGCGACCTTCGGCGCAGTCAGCAGAGCCTGCTCTCCTCCGGGCTCTACTCCCTGCTCCAAGAGCCAGGCCTTGGCCGACGCGCTCAGCGAGGCGAGCTCGGCGAACGTCACCTGGCGATCCATGGTGGTCAATGCGAGGCGATCGGGATACTGGCGAGCCGCTTGCGAGAGCGACAGCACGTTGTCGGCGTCGGAGTCGGTGCGAGCGCCGCCGTCGGGGGATCCCGAGAGCTTCAAGCGGGCACTCCCCGCATCCACGCGATCATCAATCCGTCCGACACGAGTGGGCAAAACAGCAGCAACAACCGAGCCGTGGCACCAAGCCAGGGGTTGAGGGCCTGACCGTCGGCTCGATACACACCGAGAACAGCGCTCAGCGCCCGCGGCGCACTCAGGAGACACAAGGCGGGCTCGAAGCGTCCGAGGCGCACACAGGCCACGCCAACGATGGCGTAGGCACCCACGACACAGGCCAGGTACTGGGCTCGTGTGAAGCGCTCGCCGAAGCGCACCGCCAGAGTGCGCTTCCCTGCCAGCTCGTCGGTCTCCCGATCTCGGAGGTTGTTGACGACCAGGATGGCCGTCGACAAGAGACCGGCAGCCACGCCGAGCCACCACGCCAGCTCCGGAGCACGCCGACACTGCACCCAGACCGTGCCGACGACCGCAACCGGACCAAAAAAGACAAGGACGAACACGTCTCCGAGACCAACGTAGGCCAGCGGTTTGGGGCCCGCGGTGTAGGCGACGCCCGCTGCGATCGACGCTACGCCGATGAGAATCACGACGACTCCTGCCTGGAGCACGAGATAGAGACCACACAGCGTGGCGAGTGCAAAGGCGATGGTCGTCGCCACGCTCATCTGCAACGGTGAGACCCAGCCAGCCTGCACCGCGCGTCGCGGCCCGATCCGTTCCTCGGTGTCGGCTCCCTTGAGGAAGTCCTGCAGGTCGTTCGTGAAGTTGGTCCCGATCTGGATCCAGATGGCGCCCAGGAGCGCGGCCAACGCCACGGTAGGACTGAAGCAACCCGCGTACAGAGCCGCCGCGGTCCCCACACAAACGGGAGCTACTGCCGCCCAGAGTGTTGCCGGGCGTGCCGCCGACCACCAGGTCGACCAGAATCCAGGGCGATCGGCCGTCGCGCTCACGTCACTCCGCGGCAGGACTCGCCTCGAGGCGTTCCCGAGTCGTTCTGCCGCCCAGGGTGATCCGAGCCAGGCGCTCGGGCGCTTCGAGGAGAACGTTGTGCCCGGCCTGCTCGACGACGTGCAGCGTGGCACTCGGAAGGTACCCGAGCATTCGCCGCCCGAGCTCTTCGAACTTGTGGTCCTCGCTTCCGACCACCAGCTCGACCGGCATCGTCAGCCGCGACAATTGGCCCCAATAGGTGGGCATCTCGGCGAGCCCGAGTACTCTCAGCGACCGAGCCAGGCGGTTGGGCTCTTGAGCGATTCGAATGGCCTCCTGCTGAGCACGGGCCTCTTCGTCGAGGCGATCCTGCGTCGCGAACAGAGGAAGAGATGACCACGCCTCCAAGAAGGACTCCAGGCCGTCCTCTTCCAGTCGCCGGGCCCAACGCTCGTCCGATTCCCGTCTGGGCAGTCGGTCCGACTCGTCCTCCAAGCCCGGATTGACGCCGACCAGGATCACCCGCGAGAAATAGGTCGGCCACCGACACGCCAAACCCAGCCCCACGCGGGCACCCAACGAGTAGCCCAACAGCTCCCATTCCACATCTCGGAACCCCTCACCCCTATCAAGGTGCCAGGGAACCCACGAGTCGAGGGTGGCGAGGCGGTCGATCTCCTCGTCGAAGGTTCGTGCGGAGTCGATGGCGGCCCCATGGCCCAGCAGATCCGGGGCTGCAACGACGTCCCACGACGCCGAGACCGGTCGCGAGCTCTGCTGCTCGAGTTGCCGCAGGAAAAGCTGCCAACTCGCTCCACTGCCGGTGAAGCCGTGCAGCAAGAGCAGACCTCGCGGCCTCACGCTCTTGCTCACGCGTCGCATCCCAGACGGGCGAGCCCTTCTGCGACGCGCTCCAGAAATCCGCGACGTTCCGTCTCGGCACGCCCGGCCTCGGAAGACACCTCGACCACCGTCGGGCGACCAGATCGCAGCGCTTCCTCGAGCGCTGACTGAAGCTCACCTCTGGATTCGACATGCGAATACTCGACACCAAAGTGTGCGCAGGCATGGCCAAAAGAACGCCCCTGAGGAGTCGTCCAGTGCTTCATGGTCTGTTCTGGAAGATCCAGATTCCGGATCGGCAGCTGTTCGAAGATTCGGCCGCCGTCATTGTTGATGACGACCACGACGACCGGTACGGCCTCGATCGACGCAATGAGCGAGAGCCCACCGAGGTCGTGCTCGAGCGCCACGTCGCCGACCAGCAAGAGACCGGCGGACGGCTGGCGAGCCCAGGTCGCGGTTCCGTCGATCGAGCCGGCAAAACCGGACAACAAACCATCGATGCCATTGACGCCGCGCTGCACCCAGACGTCGAGCTCAGCCGCGCCAGTCCGCACGAACGTGTTG
>JANQPS010001246.1 GCA_028285365.1 Thermoanaerobaculia bacterium
GGGCGCCGATCGCGTTCGGGAGCGGATTGTCGCTGCGCTCTGGCCGACCGTAAACGCGCACTGTGGGGATGGCCACCTCGATCGCGTGAACGGTGACGCCGGCGTTCTGCGCGACAGCCGTGGATGCGAGTCTCGTCCTCGAGCGTCACGATCATTGTTGCGTCTTCGATGGGTAGGAGCGTGATGACGGAGAGAGACCTCCTGCCGTCGTCGCGAGAGGGCAGGGCATCTGAGCGCACTCTGAGTCGCTTGCGCTTCATGAGAAAGGGGTCTAGCGCTCGGCGCCGACGAATGTCAGGGAGAGCTCCAACCAGGAGTCGGGCGCCGCGGCAACGGATCGCGGCAGCACGACGGTCAGGTTGCCCAGCCTGCGGAGTGTCGCCTCATGGTTTGTGAGCGTTGGCTCCTGAGGAGGCTCGAAAGCGACTCCCAACGAGAGCCAGGAAACAGACGGGCGCTCGATCTGAGCTTGGACAGATCGCTCGTGAGCTGATCGACATCGACCCCCACTCTAGATGCGTCTGCTGGTGAAGCTGCGGACGCCTCCTGCCAGTCGCTAAGAGAATGGCCGACGTGCGCGATCAGCTCTGGTCGCAAGCGGCACCCAGGTTTCCGGAGTGACGCGGTCAGCTTCTCGAATCACTCCGGCGAAGCGACCGGACGATCGAAGACCTGGCACTCATCACCCGAGTCGAGCACGACCACGAGAAGGAGTAACATTTTTACTATAACTATGTTAGTTTGATCTCATGAAGGCAGTTGGCGAGCTCGAACACCTCGTACTCTTGGCTCTTCTGAGGCTTGGCGACTCGGCTTATGGGGTCTCCATCCGGCAGGAGATCGAGCATCGAACGGGGCGTGACGTTCCAACCGGCGCTCTCTATACGGTCTTGGGTCGTCTCGAAGAGAAGGGGCTCGTCTGTGGCAGGGCCGCGGAGGTTGGCCCTGATCGCGGCGGCAGGCGCAGGAAGTACTACACGCTCGAGCCCTCGGGTGAGCGAGCGCTGGCTCACTCCCACACGATTTTGCGGAAGATGGCGGCGGGTCTCGAGAAGAAGATCGAAGCCCTCGCTCTTGCCGCGGAGCAACCATGAAGCGTGACCGTGCTTCGGGGCCGCCGCGGTGGGCGGTCTGGCTCATGAGCGTGACGGCTCCCGAGCCGGAACGTGAGTTCTTGCTCGGTGACATGGAGGAGGAGTACCACCGAGTCCGTCGAGAGAAGAGCCCCCACGCTGCCGCCAAGTGGTTTCGTCGCCACGCGCTGCGCTCCGTGGCGTTCAATCTCTCTGCCAAGAGGCGCCAGGGCCTTGCCGTCCGGAACAGCGGAGAGCTCGGCTCCCGAGCGATTGGAAGAGCGAGTGGAAGCGAGGGCGCGTTGAACTTGCGGACCTGGGCGAAAGAACTTCGGCTCGCAACACGCTTCATTGTGCGACGCCCTCTCAACGGGAGCGTGATGATCGCGACGCTCGCTCTGGGCCTCGGCGCCAGTATGGCGATCTGGAGTGTCGTGGATGGAGTCCTCCTCGAGCCCATGCCTTACCGAGAAGCAGACCGCCTGACGACGGTTTGGACTCGCCTGGTGGAAGAAGACCGGAGGCGAGGGAAGCTGTCAGGACCCCAGCTCGCTGAGCTCCGGAAGCGGAGTCGAGCGTACGAGGGATTCGGGTCGATCTGGACACGATTCGGAACCCTGTCAGATGGAGACGGTGGACCGGAACAGATCCACATCGGTTACGTCACTGGCAACTTCTTCGACGTCCTCGGTGAGCGACCGATCCTTGGTAGGGCCTTCCTCGAGGAAGAAGACGTCGACAACGGCCCCGCAGTCATCGTGCTCAGCCATGGTGTTTGGCAGCGCCGCTACGGCGGGGACTCGCAGATCGTCGGCCGAAGCGTCCGTTTCAACGGTGAAGACTTTGTCGTGGTTGGGGTCATGCCCAGGAACTTCCGGATCTTGATGCCGGAAGATGCTGGTCTCGCTGCTGACTTCGGAGCCTGGCTGCCCTGGCAGGGGGACTATGCGCAGATGGACCGTGACTGGCGGCTCTGGTCGACGATCGGGAGGCTCCGGCCGCAGTTCACACCAGAGCAGGCGCAGGCCGAGCTCTCGACCGTCGCTGAACAGCTTCGCAGTGAGCATCCGCAGGATGACGCCACCGGCCTGGCTTTTGTGGTCGAGCCACTCAAGAGCGACGTGACCGCACCAATTCGTCCGGGAGTTCTAGCGAGTCTCGGTGCAGTCGGCTTTCTGCTTCTCATCGCTCTCGCCAACGTTGCCAATCTCGTGCTCCTGCAAGCGCACTCGCGCGATCACGAGTTCGCGTTGCGCTCGGCTCTGGGCGCGACTCGCGGTCGACTCTTGCGACAGATGTTCAGCGAGAACGTGCTCTTGTTTCTGATTGGCGGGTTGATCGCGACGGTTGTGGCCTATGCCAGCCTTTCACTCCTGTTTCTGCTCGAACCGCCAGACCTGCCTCGCTTGGGCGGTGTGCAGCTCGACCTCAGGGCCATGGCAGGAGCTATTGCTGTTCTGCTGACGGCAGGTCTGGTGTTTGCTGGGTTGACCGTTTTGGATCAGAAGACGAGTCTTGGGAAGCGCTCCGAAGGCGGCGCTCGGGTCGTGGGCGGAAACCGTAGGCGACGATTGAACGGCGCTCTCGTGGTCGTTGAAGTCGCGCTTGCGGTCGTCTTGCTGATCGGCGCGGGCCTGATGCTGCGCAGTTTCGTCAAGCTCAATCAAGTCGACGTCGGATTCGAGTCCGAGAACGTTCTCTCCTTCCAGCTGTCGTTACCGTCGAGTCGCTTCTCCTACTCGGACCCGCGTCCCATTGCGTCCTTCTACGAAGAGTTCGTCGACTCGCTGGGCTCGATTGGTGGTGTCGAGGCGGCGTCGGTCACCGAGGGACTCCCGCTATCCGGCTTGGCTGGCAACCCGGAGCCGTATTCCTATCGTTCCCCCGAGGGGACCCCTGAATGGGGGACTCGTTTGGCCGACTATCGGGCTGTGGGACGAGGCTACTTCGAAGCCTTGGGGATCGAGCTCGTTGCCGGGCGCACCTTCGAGCCCACCGACGACCTCGCTCATCCCACCGTTGCTGTGATCGACGATCGCCTCGCTGAATCCGCTTGGCCGGGCTCCAGCGCGATCGGAAAGCAGATTCAGGTTGGTGTCTTCGTTCGAGGCGAAACAGTCCCGATGTGGGCCGAGGTCGTTGGTGTCGTCGAGCACGTGCGCTACTTGGGCCTGGCCATCGACGGCCGAGAGCAGGTCTATCTGCATCACAGGCAGTCGCCGCGTCGCAGTATGACAGGGGTGATTCGTTCGGAGCTTCCACCGGAAGCACTGGTTCCGCAGATCAAAGAGGCTCTAGGTGAGCTCGACCCTGAGCGCGCCGTCTTCAGGGTGCGACCGGTCGATCAGCTGGTGTCCAGGGCGACGGCCGAGACGCGCTTCCTGATGAATCTCATGGTGGCTTTTGCATTCTGCGCGGCCGTTCTTGCAAGTATCGGGATCTATGGGGTCATGTCTCAGCTGGTCGTGAGATCGACTCGAGAGATCGGCGTGCGGCGAGCCTGTGGCGCCGAGGGATCGGAGATCGTCTTTCGGGTCGTGACTCGTGGGCTCAGTATCGCCGGCGTCGGTGCCTCCTTCGGTCTCGTCGTTGCTCTGGTGTTGGGACAGCTCCTGGAGAGACTGGTTTTTGGCGTCACGGTCCGGGACCCTGTGACCTTCAGTGCCGTACTCAGCGTGGTGACAGTTCTAGCGATCGCCGCTTGTCTCGTACCTGCAGTGCGTGCGAGTCGTGTCGATCCCATTCGGGCTCTCGGCCACGAGTGAGTCCGGTGCGCTCGAGTCTCCAGAGGCTTTCCGCGACTGATGAGCCTTCCGCTATTCGTTGTGTAGATGAAGGCAGCTCGGGACAGTCGACGTTCTGGTGAGGCTGTAATCGAAGAGAGTTCCGGCAATGGAGAGACGTTGTGCGATCAGCGATTCAGATGTTCCTAGCGACCCTGGCACTTGTTCTGTCGTCACACCACGCCACTGGGATGGCACTCGGTGGCAGTGAAAAGACGAAGTCTCAGGGTCATCCATCTGTCGAGCAAGCCTGGGTCGAGACGCACCTCGCCAGGGCGGTGGCCGAGCATGGCGTTCCGGCGGCGGCAGCTGTCGTGGTGCTCCCAGATGGGAAGACGGTAGAAGCCGTGGCAGGTGTCAGAAGAGCTGGCGATGGGGTCTCTGCGACGGTCGATGACCTCTGGCACGTCGGCTCGCTGACGAAATCGATTACAGGAAGCGTCGCGGCCAGGCTTTCCGAGCTCGGGTTACTGTCACTCGATGCGACAGTGGCAGATGTCTTTCCAGCCGAGTCGACGAACTGGACCGTGAGGACTCGATCGGTGACTGCACGGCACTTGCTAACGATGAGCTCTGGCCTGAGCGACGACTTGGTCACGGAGGAGAGGATTGTCCGCTGGCTGGACGTCCCTGGCGATTCTCGAGAGCGCAGACGCGGGGCCGCCCTCGACCTACTTGCCGAAGGAGTCAGCGAAGTTCCAGGCGAGGCCTTCGAGTACGCCAACAGTAGCTACGTCGTTGTTGGCGCGATCATGGAAGAGCTGCTGGATCTTGGCTGGGAAGAGATCGTAGCGAAACACTTCCTTGCGCCACTGGGGATAGAAGAAGACGGTGCCGGATTTGGCGCTCCAGGCTCCAAGGCTCCGTTGACGCAACCGTGGGGCCACACAACTGACGACGATGGACTGAAGCCCGTAGAACCGAGTGATCTGAAAGCCGACAATCCGTCGGTCCTCGCACCAGCTGGAACCATGCACTTTCGTCTACGCGACTGGGCGAGGTTTGCCAGAGATCACCTCGAGGGCGAAGCCGGGAGGGGGCGGTTGATGAGCTCCGCAAGCTACCAAGCAGCTCACCAGCCGCTGCTCGGCGTCCCTGGATACTCCTTCGGCTGGGGTGTGCGCGAAACACCCGACGGTGATCGTCTACTCGTTCACACGGGAAGCAATAACCTGTGGTTTTCGGTTGCGCGGCTGTCACTGGCTCAAAACGTCGGGTTCCTAGTCGTAACCAATGTGGCTGGAGACCCGGCGGTGGCGGCGCTACGCGACCTGACGGCGGCCCTCGAGGAGAGGTACCTGATGACCAAGTGAGGTCGTCATGGCGAACTCGACGGGCACTCTGAAGGGTCGTCGCTTGCAGAACCGTGGACCGTTGGCCAAGCGGCTATCCACCAACGACGGATTGCCGGTGATGGTCTTGAGGAGTCGTGGGCCACGAGCCACTGACAACGATGGGTCATGGTTGTGCGCGCCTGCACCCAGGCCGCTGGAGCGGGTGGCCCTGGGTCTTTGAGGGTTGCTTCTGGTGTTCGGTTTGACGAACAAGCGGCTCGCTCCATACGTTGCCGCTCATGTCGATCACAGAACAAGCGCGGCAGGTCCAGGAGCTGTACCCGCTGCTGTATTTCTCCGTTCACCGCAAGCACACTCGCAATGACGGTCTGTCGCCGAGCAGCGTTCGCATCCTCCATCACTGCGCTGGCGAAGGTGAGTCCTGGGCCGGTCAGCTGGCTGAGCACCTCGGATTGTCTCGGTCCACCCTGTCTGAGTTTCTCGCGAACCTCGAAGAGGGAGGCTGGATTGCCATCAGACATCCTAATGCCGAGCGGCGGCGCATCATCGAGCTCACGGAGGGCGGCCGAGACGCGATCGAGAGCTGCGAGGTCTGAGCCGCGAGCAGATCGAGACCATCCTCGGCCGCCTTACGGAGCCAGAGAGGGAGCAGGTCGTCGGTGGGCTGCAGCTGCTGGCGAAGGCGATCAGGAGAGACCCATGAAGCGCGTTCTTCTAGCGCTTGTCATGACCCTTGTCGTCTTCATCGTCACGGCGTTCCTGCTCGGCCTCAGCGCGCCGGTCGACCACGTCGCCACCGTGAGTTTGATGGTCGATCAGCCGGAGGCCTCGGTCTGGCGCGCTGTTCACGACATCTCACAGTGGTCGTCGTGGCGTCCGAGTATCGA
>JANQPS010001247.1 GCA_028285365.1 Thermoanaerobaculia bacterium
ATCGCCGATCTCGTCGAGGAACAGCGTGCCGCCGTCGGCAAGCTCGAAGCGGCCCGTTCGCGCCTGAACTCCCGTTGCAACCCCGCCCTCGATGCCGAAGAGCTCGCTCTCGAGCAGCGATTCGGGCAGCGCAGCGCAGTTGACTGCTACCAGGTTGCCGGTCCGCTCGGACTGCTGATGGAGGAGCTGAGCGATCAGCTCCTTGCCGGTCCCACTCTCGCCTCGCACCAGAACGTTGATACCTCGAGGAGCGACCCGATCGACGACATCGAGGACCCGCCTCATGGGCGCAGCTTCGGCAACGATCTGCTGCCCCGCGACGTGATGCTCGACCTGACTGCGCAGCAGCTTGTTCTCGGCCTCCAGGCGCTCACTTCGGCTGACCAGGTTCTCGACCTGCCTGAGACCGTCCAGAGTCACGCCGGCGATCGCCGAAACCGACTCGAGAAATCGCCGGTCCTCTTCGGAGAAGGTCGAGCGCTCATGCCCGCGAACCTCTTTGTCGAGAACCACCAAGAGGCCCTGCAGGTCGGATCGGTAGCTGATCGGGACCGCCAGAAGACCCTCGTACGGCCGTTCCAGCCACGTCCCGGTGCGACGCAGCTGCGCCGAGCGATCGAGCAGTAGCTCTTTCCACAACGCGGAACCGAACAGTCGTGGGGCGGTGGGCTCTGCCCCTCCCCAGCCTACCAGCGCGAGGGCACGAAGCTGGCCCTCGTCATCGCGAGTGGCCGCCATTGCCGCTGACGGATCGAGCACGGCGCACACACGCTGCAGCAGCTCGTCGACCAGCTCCTGTTCGGTGCGGTGCTCGTGTAGTGCCACGAGCAGGTCGTAGAGCGTCTCGAGCCGCAGTCGCTGACGTAGGCGCGAGAGGTCGGGGCGAACCGTGTTGTCGACCATCCCACTATTCTACGTCGATTGCCCCAGCTCTCGTTGCAACGCGGGCTGTCCTCGGCTCCTCCGCCGACCGCGTCAGATCGAACGGTGTGCCCTCATCTCGGCCGCGATCAGTACCGAGGCGCGTGCTATAAAAACGCCTCCCCGGTCGAACAGCCTCGAGATCGCGTCTCAGGACGACTTCTCAGGATCGCAGCGCACCAGACTGTCGGGCCCTTGGCCTGGCTCCGGCGGACGGCACAGGCCAGCGTTCCGGCCCGACCGTAGGGACGACGGCGACGCCTCGAGCCTCTTCAGACAGAAAGCAAAAAGCACCATCTCTCGACCCATCGTCCTGCCTGAACTCCCTTGAGCGCTCCACCAGTCATCCTCGACGTCCGCAACCTCGAGCTGCGATTTGGCGGTGTCAAGGCGTTGTCGGGCGTCTCCATGGATGTGCGACGGGGTGAGATCTTCGCCATCATCGGACCAAACGGCGCCGGCAAGACCAGTCTGCTGAACTCGATCAGCGGGCTCTACCGTCCTCAAGTGGGCGAGATCGCCTTCACGTGGCCAGACCAGCCCGCGGTCAGCCTGCTCAGCCGCAAGCCCCACCAGATCGCCGCACTCGGAATTGCGCGTTCGTTCCAGAACATCGAGCTCTTCCGTCACATGACCGTGCTCGAGAACCTCATGCTCGGAAGACACGTTCACATGCGCGGCAACGTGCTCAGCTGCGGGTTGTACTGGGGACGACAGCAGCGCGAAGAGATGAAACACCGTGAGGCGGTCGAGGACGTCATCGACTTCCTGGAGATCGAGAGTTTGCGATCGAAGCCCGTGGGCACCCTGGCCTACGGCCTCCAAAAGCGGGTCGAGCTGGCGCGCGCGCTGGCTATCGAGCCCAAGCTCCTCCTACTCGACGAGCCCATGGCGGGCATGAACGTCGAGGAGAAAGAAGACATGGCGCGTTTCATCCTCGACATCAACGAGGAGCGCGGCATCACGACGGTGCTGATCGAGCACGACATGGGCGTGGTCATGGATCTCTCGGATCGCGTCGCGGTACTCGACTTCGGCAAGGCCATCGCTCTCGGCACTCCCGACGCCGTCAAGCGGGACCCGGACGTGGTTCACGCCTATCTAGGCGAGCAGCACGGCGAGCTCGAAGCCCCCGGAGCCAGCGAGTGAGCGCGGACACTCTCCCCAAGCTCCTGCTGCGCAACGCCGAGACCATCGGCGAGCAGGTTGCCCTGCGCGAAAAAGAGTTCGGTATCTGGCAGTCCCTGACCTGGCGGCAGACCTCCGAACGGGTTCGCAACTTCTGCCTTGGTCTGATCGAGCTCGGACTCGGCAAAGACGACAAGGTTGCGATCATCGGCGACAACCGACCCGAGTGGCTCATCACGGAGCTCGCCGCTCAGGCGGCCGGCGCGCTGTCCATGGGGATCTATCAGGATTCGGCGCCAGAAGAGGTGCGCTACCTGGTCGACTTCAGTGACACCACGTTCGTCATCGCCGAAGACCAGGAACAGGTCGACAAGCTGCTCGACGTCCGCGAACAGATCTCCGCGGTCAACAAGATCATCTACTACGACCCACGTGGTCTGAGGAACTACGACGAGCCCGACCTGATGGCGTTCGAGGAGGTCGAAGAGCTCGGTAGGCAGACCGCCGACCCGGAGTCACGCTTCCGCGAGCTCGTCGACGCGACCTCGGCTGAAGACATCGCCATCCTGTCGACTACTTCAGGGACCACTGGCACCCCGAAGCTGGCCATGCTCAGCCACCAGAACCTGATCTTGATGGCCAAGCACCTGACCGCGATCGATCGCATGGAGCAGAGTGACGAGTTCGTTTCGTTCCTGCCGCTCGCCTGGATCGGGGAGCAGATGATCTCGGTTGCGTGTGGCTTGTACGTCGGGTTTACGGTCAACTTCCCGGAAGAGCCAGAAACCGTGCAGGAAAACATCCGCGAAATCGGACCGCAGATGATGTTCTCGCCACCCCGCATCTGGGAAAACATGCAGTCCGAGGTCCAGGTCAAGATCGAAGACACCACCTGGCTCAAGCGCAAGATCTTCGACTGGGCGATGGGTATCGGCTATCAGGTGGCCGACGCCAAGCGCGACCACGTAGATCTCGGGACGTCGCTCAAGATTCAGGCTTTTCTCGCGGAGTGGTGCTGCTTCTACTGGTTGCGCGACAAACTCGGAGTGAGACGCATCAGGCGGGCCTACACCGGCGGCGCCGCGCTCGGCCCGGACGTCTTCAGGTTCTTTCACGGCATCGGCGTCACGCTCAAACAGATCTACGGCCAAACCGAAGTCTCGGGTGTTTCGGTTCTCCATCGCGACGACGACATCAAGTACCAGACCGTGGGCAAGGCCGTCGACGAAACCGAAGTCCGCATCGGCGAAGGCGGCGAGATCCTCACCAAGGGTCCTTCGGTCTTTCTCGGCTACTACAAGAATCCCGAGGCCACAGAAGAGACTCTCAAAGACGGCTGGATGTACTCCGGAGACGCCGGCTACTTCGACGACGACGGCCACCTGATCGTCATCGATCGAGCCAAAGACGTCATGACGCTGGCGGACGGCACGCAGTTCAGCCCACAGTTCATCGAGAACAAGCTCAAGTTCAGTCCCTACATCCGAGAGTCCGTCGTCTTCGGCGGTGGTGACTACCCGATGGTCACCTGCATGATCACGATCGACTACGCCAACACCGGCAAGTGGGCCGAGCGGCGTCAGATTCCCTACACCACGTTTACGGATCTCTCTCAGAAAGAGGACGTCTACACGCTCGCTCGTGAGCACGTCGAGGCGACCAACTCCGACCTGCCCGAAGCGGCTCGGATCTGCAAGTTCGTCTTGCTCCACAAGGAGCTCGACGCCGACGATGCCGAGCTCACGCGCACCCGCAAGGTGCGGCGCCGGTTTGTTGCCGAACGCTACTCCGAGATCATCGGTGGCCTCTACGGCGAGCAGGATTCGCTGGCGATCGAGAACGAGATCACGTATCAGGATGGCCGCACCGCAACCCTGATGACGAATCTGCGCATCGAGTCCGTCAAGGTCGACGGCGACTGAGGAGCCCTCATGGAAGTTTTCCTCCAGCTCACTCTTTCTGGCCTGTCCAACGGCATGGTCTATGCGTTGGTCGCCGTAGGGTTTGTCATCATCTACAAGGCGAGCGACGTCATCAACTTCGCGCAGGGCGAGTTCCTGACCTTCGGCGCGTATCTGTCTTTCGCGTTCCTGGTCCAGTTCGGTCTGCCGTGGTCCCTGGGAGTCCTGGCAACCATGATCGTTGCCGGTCTCATCGGACTGCTGGTCGAGCGACTCGTGCTGAGACCACTCATTGGTGAGCCGGTCATCTCGATGATCATGGCCACCATCGGTCTCTCCAGTGTGCTCAAGGCGTTGGTCAACGGAATCTGGGGACCGCGACCGCGCGCCTTCCCTGCGTTTCTCCCGAGCGGTGAAGTCGAGGTCTTCGGCGCCATCGTCGGCGCCGACCGGCTCGTCACCATAGGAGTTGCCTTCACTCTCCTGCTCCTGCTCACCCTCTTCTTTCGCTACACCCGCGACGGCATCGCCATGCGCGCCATCGCCGACGATCAGCAGGCGGCGCTGTCGATGGGCATCAGCATCCGGCGCGTTCTCGCCGTCGCGTGGGCCATGGCAGCCATCTCGGCGTCCGTCGGCGGCATCATGCTGGCCAACATCGTCGGGGTCGGACAGGAGATCAGCGTGGTCGGCCTCAAGGTCTTCCCCGTCGTCATTCTCGGTGGTCTCGACTCGATTCCCGGAGCCATCATCGGTGGCGCGATCATCGGCCTGCTCGAGGCATATACGGGCGGCTACGTGGGGCACGGCCTCAACCTGATCGTCCCCTACATCGTGTTGATCCTGGTCTTGATGGTGCGTCCATACGGCCTGTTCGGCAAAGAGATCATCGAGCGCGTATGACGCGCTAGAGAGACTGATCGCTATGGAAAGTGGAGTTTTTTTCAGCGACTACCGGAACGATGCGGCGCTCCGGAAGATGCCGCTGCAGAAGATCCGGATCGGCCTCTTCGTGCTGGCGGTCGTCATCTTCCCGTTCTTCGCGTCTCCGTTCCTGCTCAACCTCGCCAATCAGATCGCCATCGCGACGGTTGGCGCCCTGGGACTCAACCTGCTCGTCGGCTACACGGGCCAGATCTCGCTCGGCCAGGGCGCGTTCATGGCCGTGGGTGCCTACGCCGCAGGCATCTTCACCGTGCGCTTCGGCCTGCCCTTCTATCTGAGCATTCCGCTCGCGAGTCTGATGGCCGCGGCGATCGGACTGCTCTTCGGACTGCCGTCCCTCCGGCTCAAGGGTCTCTACCTGGCCATCGCGACGCTGGCTGCCCAGCAGATCGTCGAGTGGATCATCACCCACTGGACCGGGCTGACCGGTGGCACCGAGGCGCTCGTCGTTCCAGCACCGGAGCTGTTCGGAGTGCGTCTCAACCGCGACTTCAACTTCTACTGGATCGGGGTCACGGTTGCTGGGCTCTCGGCCTTGTTCGTGGCCAACCTCGTGCGCTCACGTGTGGGCCGTGCCTTCGTCGCGATTCGTGACCAGGACATCGCAGCTTCGGCGATCGGCGTCAACGTCTTTCAGTACAAGCTGCTGGCCTTTGCGACCAGCTCTTTCCTCGTGGGTCTCTCAGGTGCGCTGATCGCCAACTACCGCACGATCGTCACCTGGGAGCGTTTCACGATCGAGACCAGCATCCTCTACCTGGCAATGATCATCATCGGCGGTCTCGGCTCGGTCAGCGGCTCGTTCTTCGGCGCCGTGTTGATCACGCTCCTCCCAGCAGTCATCAACACCATCGGACGCAACTTCCAGGACAGCGCCCCCGCGATCGCCGCCATCCTGCCGTTCGTTCAGCAGGCGACCTTCGGCCTGATCATCATCCTGTTCCTGATCCTCGAGCCCGAAGGCCTCGCGAAGCTCTGGCGCAACGTCAAGGACTACTTCCGAGTCTGGCCCTTCTCGTACTAGATCCTGGGAATGCTGAATAGCATTCCCGGATCTAGCATCACCCCGCCCATGGCAACGCGAAGCGTTGCCGGGCTCATACGGGGAAAACCCGTGATTGAGGAGTGCGCGACTCCGATCACCATCGTGTCCATGGCGGCCACGCAGTTGCGCCAGCAACTGCCAAGCAACCCCAAGGGTTGCCGGGCTCACACGGGGAAAACCCGTGATTGAGGAGTGCGCGACTCCGATCACCATCATGTTCATGGCGGCCACGCAGTTGCGCCAGCAACTGCCAAGCAACCCGAAGGGTTGCCGCATCTCAACGGTCGACTTCTGACGATCGTTTGGCCCGTCGATCCCCGCAACGAGCGAGGGCGCCGGGAAACCGGCGCCCCTTCTTGTCGTGCCAGGCCTCCCCGCCAACGCGTCCGCGAAGGGAGGCGTGCCCCGCCGCAGCCGTTCGGCGCGTCGTCGACACTCCTGACAAAACCAGCGAGTCGTAAACCACTCGCGATCTCAGAATCTCATGATCTGGACTCTGGCAACCTCCCACTCACCGTGCTGACATCCCAAATCGACTTGACGCTGCTCACATCCCAACCGCCGATAGCCCGTCCGGCGCCCACGACGCTGTCGAGCTCGTCATCGGACATCTTGTACTGATCCTCGCTCGCACGAAGGCTGCCGCGGACCTCATCGAGGTCGGTCGCATCCACACCACTCATCCCGGTCTTCTTCTCGTTGTTCATCACACTTCTCCTATTGCTTGATCCCTGCCAGCGGATTCGTAACGACAGAATCTCGCACGCGGGTCTTTTGCTTGATGGTTCTCGAGGTCACCGTCGTTCCGGAACCCTCGCCGTTTCCGTTCGCGCCTTCACTCGAGGCGCACTAGACTGAACGAAGCAGCTGCGGCGATCCCCTCAACAATCCCAGAAGAAAGTGATCCTTCTTGACCGAGACGACAGCTATTCCTCGACCAGAGCACGTCATGCCCGGCGAAGTGGCCACCGTCGCGACGCCCTCCAGCTCGCCGTCGGAGAGCTGATCCGCGTGCACCAGCCCAACGAACCGGCTGCCTGCAACCGAACAGCCGAGCTGCAGAGTAGCGATCAGCAGAGATCACCCCACCGATTCGGCGGAGAGAGCACGACTCGCACCTGAGGTCGAAGGGTTCAGCTCGACGGAGCACCTGCTGGAGGTCGAACGATGGAGATCACGGTTCCCGGTGTACTGAAGCTCAATGAGCTCCGGTTCTTCTCCAGCGTCTTCAGCCTCTACTTCGCCTACTCGATACTCCGTCGCCTACCGGAGCTGATGCGCTGGTACGACAGCCATCGCGGTCTCTTCCCTGGGCTCCCGATCCTGGGCGTCTGGAAACCGGCAAAGCTGTCTCCAGCCATGCTCGCAGCTGCTCTCGTGTTGCTCGCCGCCACGCTGCTGGTCAACGCCCTTCTTCCGAGCCGCTGGCTGGTCGTCCTCGCCCTCGCCCTCTTCTTTCTGACCTTCCCGGTGGTCACTTCCTTTCATCTCATCGGCAACACCAAGTCGAGTCTTGCTCCCATGGCGCTCGTGATCACCCTGCTCTCGAACGAGGCCTACTCGGAGCTCTTCTACCTGAGTGGTGGCTCAGAGTCCGCAAGGGTCGACGGCGGTTGGCCCTTGGTTGCGATTCGCCTGTCGATCGCATTCGTCTATTTCGGTCTGGGCATCGAGAAGCTTCGATCGACCGGATGGCGCTGGGCAAGCGGACGCGCGCTGCGCTGGTACCTCGTCGAGCACTACGCCTGGGGACGCTTCCGTCCGGCCCGACTGCTGGTCAACCGCCCAGCCATGCTTCGCCTGTTGAGTTCCGTGACCCTGGGCATGCAGCTCCTCGCTCCACTCATCGTTCTCGGTGGCTGGTTTCCCGCAGTGCACGGCTTGGTTGCGCTGGGGTTCCACCTGTCCACCCAGATCTTCATGGGAATCTACTTCCTGCCGTTCTTCGGGCCGATCGTGCTCACGTCGGCCGTGAGCTACCCATTTGCCCGCCTCTCCGAGTCGCTTTTGATCGCCGATGATCTTCCCGCAAGCCTGTTGGGAGCCGGCCCACCCGACGTGTCTGCCGGCTGGCAGATCGGCCTGATGTTCGCGTTTGTCCTCGTTCAGCTCTTCGTCCAGGTCAAGGGTGGCTACAAGTTTCCGTTCATGCAGTACAGCCTGTTCAGCCATGACTTCTCAGACTTCCGACGCCCGGGCATCCTGCTACTCGAGATCGGCGATAGAGAGGGGAACTATCAACGTTGGCGCCCCCGCCACTACTACGACGTTCGAGACATCAGTCACTTTGGCTACGACCTCGAGAAACGTCGAACCCAGCTGTCGAGCCTGCTCGAAGCCACGTTTCGGATGCAGTACTGGCCGATGATCCAGAGGGAAATGGAGGACGGTGGCAGCGGCATCTCCTCGATCCGCCTGATCTGGAGATTCCCGGCCTGGAAGGACGACGAGCTGTTTCGTTACGACGACTTCATGATCGGCCGGATCCCGATCGTCGATGGTCAGGCTGGTGACGTGGAGCTGCTGGACCCGGAACCGCTGAGAGTCACTCCGCTGTGACGCGGGGAGTCTGAGGCCCGCGGCCGCGCGAGATCAAACCATTTTCCGCAAACTACTTCGACAGCGAGCCACCGTCCCACCACAACGTCGGACTGACCGCCACGTTCGATACCTTCGACGCCAACCACGATGAACAGCCAAACGCGCCTGCACTTGGTCGGGTGCGGGGCGTGGCTGGACGTTGGCTCATTTTCCGATAGCACGACCCACTCAATCTGTCATTCTGACCAGAGGCCGGCGACACTGGCTGGTCGCGCCCGACTGATCGACCCGGCCGACGGGAAGAACCTCGACCGACACGTGGCGAGCAGAAGTCCACGAACCCTTCGTCGCTCGATAGGTCAATCCATCCGCTGACTCGTTCAAGACCTCGATCGAGGACTTCGATCAGGGAGACTCATCGGGACGCGCCGAGCCCTTGGCACCCGCTCGCCAATACGGGCAAAAGGCGCTACACCGCCCCAGACACCTCTCTTCCTTCAGCCGTTACACCCTCAACCGGTGTGTCCCGCGGGACCTGACCTACCGTCCAAAGCCACTCGCTAGCGCTGCCGCTCATGCATTCTGCGCCGGATGACGAGCCCATAGGCGATCACGTTGGCAAGCGCCAACACACCGGCGAGGACAAACTGCAGGGTGGGAGTCAGTCCCGGTGGATAGATGATTGGTACGGCGTAGTGCTCCAGAAAACCGCCCGAGTAGCCCGACTCTCCGGCGGCCCTCCGAAAAGAGTTCTCGAGCGGCGTCAGAGGACAGACGCTCCCGGAGAGCTCCACGTACAGCCCCCAAGCGACCGCGGGCAAGTGCACGCAAGGGACCCACCGCCACTTCAGCGCCAACAGACCTCCCGCAACCGCGAACACGATGAAACCGAGATGGACGACGAGAACGAGATCAGCGAGAGCGCGATAGAGCATGGCGACACAACCGCTCGTCAACTCGAGAGGCTCTTCTCCAGCAAATCCCGGATCGAGCGCACACCCACTGAATCACCCGAACCTCCAGTCTCGAGTCCGGCCCGACCAGAGCTACCAGAATCTCCACCAGGGCTTCTTGGCGGCGGGCTTCTCCGAGCCCTCCGATCCGGTTGTCGACTCTGCGGGCGGATCAAAGCGCGCGGCAAGGCGTGGGAAGAGCTCCACCACGCTGTCCTCGTCCCACTCGTCCCCCGACGGCTCGGAAGGCAGTGACACCCGCTTCTGCGAGAGTTCCAGTCCGCGCTGGTCGGCGACATCGAGCGCGACGTACTGAAAGCCCTCGAAGAACAGGTCATCCGGCGAGACCTCGAGCTCGGCAAGGGACTCGGGATCGGCCACGGCGGCTTCCACCACGTGGCGCCCGCGCGAGATCAAACAGGCACGAAAGTCGGCAAACCCATCGTCTCCGCAACCGCCGTTGATCACGTAGGCGGCGCCCCACAGCGGCCACGCATAGAGCGAGCCGTCGACGCGATCGAACTGCTCGACAAAACCACCCAGGTCTTCATCACTCAGGTCGGCCAGCGCGTCGCGCAGGAGGCTGCACTTGCTGTCCATGGTCTCGGCGCCGCTGGCCGCGTCGATCACTTGCCAGAAGTCCGAGTCGCTCATGGAGCCGTTCATGGAGCCACCTCCGCGGTCGCAAAAAGCCACCTGACGGCGGCGAGAGCCGCGGGGTGGAAGATCGTGCCGTGGCTTTCCTCTTCCATCGGCTCGAAACGCCACTCCAGGTGGCGAGGCGCCCCATCCTCGAGAGCTGAGACCACCCGATCGACCCCCTCTCGCATGTCGCCTCCCTCGTCTGCGATGGTCAGAAACAAGCGACCTGGCGACCTCAGCTCGATGGCTCCCACCATTTCCGCAGAGGCTTTCGACAGCGAGCCACCGTCCCACCACAACATCGGACTGACCGCCACGTAGCCACCAAACAGATCAGGCTGTCGCAAGAGAGTCTCGACGACGAAAAGACCGGCTGCTGACTCACCGATCAACACGGTCTCGTCGGAAACACGGAACCGACTCGTCACCGCAGGACGAAGCTCCTTGGCGAGAAACTGTCGGAAGTCCTCGGATCCACCAGCCGTCGGCAAGCGCTCACGTTCCTCCTCGACGCTGGTCGGGTGAACGAGGTCGTGATAGCGATCGATACCTTCGACGCCAACCACGATGAACGGCCGGATCCGTCTGAAGTCAGCCGCTAGCGCCGCGATACCGACGATGTGAACGAAGTCCTCCGCAACTCCTCCGTCGAGGAGGTAGAGGACCGGATAGCTGGTGGACTCGCTCTCTTCGTACCCCGGAGGCAGGTAGACGTTGAAGCGTCGCACCTGCTCGAGGACGTCCGACTGCAGGGTGTAGGAGCGACCGATCACGATCGGCTCACCGTCGCTCGTCTGGCCATTGAGCGACGGCATTCCTGCCCCGCACATGAGCACGACCCATGCGAGCACGGGCCAGACGAGGGGCTCCTGATCAACGGCGGCGAGCCACCTGCGAGTGGGAGCTCCGATTCGAGTTGCCATGGCAGATGCTCGCACAGGTCTCCACCTCGAGGCCAAGTCGACCAGCTCCCGGAGAATCACCTCACCGGCCACCATCCTCTACAATCTCGTCTGCACCGTCGCCAAGAGCACGAATCGGCCGCCGTCGTCCGCAGGACGCGGACGATCGAGCGACGCAGTCCCCAAGCATCAATGCGCCCCTAACAGCCGGAGTCAGTCGAAATGAACCACGCCCAGCCCGGGCCTTCTTCGTCCCGCTCGTCCAAACGCTCGTTCCACCTGCTGTCCTCGGCTCTGCTGGCCACGGCACTGATCCTGAGCGGCTGCGGCGGTGGCGCCGCCGACGTTCCAGACGACGGCACCGGCCCCATCAAGATTGGCGCCATCTTCGACCTCACCGGAGCCACTTCGGACGTAGGTACCACGTATGCCGAAGGGCTGCGCAGTTATGTCGAGTGGCTCAACGCCAACGGCGGCGTCGACGGCCGCGAGATCGATCTGCTCTACCAGGACTACGGCTACAAGGTGGACCAGGCTGAGCAGCTCTACTCCCAGTTCACGCAGAGCGGCGTGGTGGCCTTCATGGGCTGGGGGACCGGTGACACCGAGGCGCTGCGCGGGCGTATCGCCGACGACCAGATTCCCTTCATGTCGGCGTCGTACTCGCACGTGCTGGGAGATCCGACCGAGGCGCCCTACAACTTCCTCGCAGGCACGAGCTACAGCGATCAGATGTTCATACTGCTCGACTGGATGATGGAGCAGAGCGAGACCCCACCGAAGGTCGCCCTGATGCATCACCCCAGTCCGTTCGGCAAGTCGCCCTACGAGCAGGGAGGCAGGGACTACGCCGAGAGCCTTGGGATCGAGATCGAGTCGGTCGAAATGGCGCGCGGAGCCACAGACTTCACGGCAGAGCTCACCAGGATCAATGAATCTGGCGCCAAGTGGGTCATCTTCCAGAACACCTCGGGACCGGTGTCCGTGGCCCTCAAGAACGCTAGAGATCTCGGTCTCGACCTCGGCTTCGCATGCCTGAACTGGTGCACCAACGAAGTCCTGACCGAGTTGGCGGCGGAGGCGGCCGACGGAGCGCTCGGATCGATCATCTATTCGCCGCCAGGGGAGGGCATCACTGGTCTCGACGACGCTGATGCCTTCCTCAAGAACGACGGTTCCTCGATGGCCGAAAAGGGTCTGCTGTTTGGTCAGGGCTGGAAGACGATGGAGCTCATGATGGAAGGTGTCAAGCGAGCGGCTGCATCCGGAACCGTCGACGGGAAATCGGTCAAGGAAGCACTCGAGACCATCCGGGATCTGGATACGGGTGGTGTCTCGGCGCCGGTGAGCTTTTCACCCACAGACCATCGAGGCATCAAGGGGATGAGGATCTTCCAGGTCTCCGGCGGCCAGTGGAGCCCGCTCACCGACATCCGCGAGCCCAAAGGCTCTGCCTGAGACCGAGACCGTCACCGCCCCGCCCTGACACGACATGCTGCAGCTCAACAACATCGAGGTCATCTACAACGACGTCATCCTGGTGCTGAAAGGACTCTCGCTGGAGGTCGAGTCCGGGAAGATCTCGGCTCTCCTCGGGACCAACGGTGCTGGAAAGTCGACGACGCTGAAAGCGATCTCGGGACTGCTCAAGCCCGAGGACGGCGAAGTCACGGACGGGAGCGTCGAGTTCCTCGGCGAGCGCATCGACCGCCTCGACGCCGCCGAGGTCGTGAGGCGCGGCATCTTCCAGGTCATGGAAGGTCGGCGCGTCTTCGAGCACCTGAGCGTCGAGGAGAATCTCATCGCGGGAGGCTACACCCGACCCGACCGAGCCTCCGTGCGCAAGGATATCGACCGTGTCTACGACTTCTTCCCGCGGCTCAAGGAGCGTTCGGGGCAACAGGCCGGTTACCTGAGCGGCGGCGAACAGCAGATGCTCGCCATCGGTCGAGCCATGATGGCTCGGCCCAAGCTCATGCTGCTGGATGAGCCGTCGCTGGGCCTGGCGCCGCTGCTCGTCCAGGAGATCTTCGGCATCATCCAGCGCATCAACGACGAGGAGGGGACCACCATCCTGCTCGTCGAGCAGAACGCAACTCTCGCGCTCGACATTGCTCACTTCGGCTACATCATGGAAGACGGCCGTGTGGTCCTCGACGGTGAGCCCGCGGCGCTCAAGGAAAACGCCGACGTGCGCGAGTTCTACTTGGGACTCACGGACGTGGGTGGCAAGAAGAGCTACCGCGACGTCAAACACTACAAACGACGCAAAAGGTGGCTGTAGCCCGCAGCCACAGCCAGCGGCGAAGCCGCTGACTGCGGCGGAGGGCTATCCTGAGGAGGCGGTCGAACGGGCGCAGCCCGCTCGACTGAGCCGACGAAGGATCTCCGCGTCACAGACACAAGGCGATCGGCCGGGCAAAGCCCGGGCGGAGCCAACACTGCCAACGAGCCGTCGTTCGCTTGCCAACCTGGAGGAAGCCTCACACCCGAAGGGGCCAAGGGCCATCAGCGGCTTCTCCGCCACGACGGTCACACTCTCGATCTCGAACTCAACGGGTCGGGGTCCTTCCCTGCGGTCAGGATGACAGCGGCTTTGATCGGGTGAGGTCGCTTGACTCGGCGCCGATCGCGAGCGGATACACGTCGGAGGGGGGGCCAAGGGCTGGCAGCAGCATCTCCGCCACGACGGTCACGCTCTTGATCTCGAACTCAACGGGTCGAGGTCCTTCCCTCCGGTCAGGATGACAGCGGCTTTGATCGGGTGAGGTCGCTTGACTCGGCGCCG
>JANQPS010001248.1 GCA_028285365.1 Thermoanaerobaculia bacterium
GAGGCGCTCGAGGTATTGGCGCAGGGGCGCCACTTCCTCGAAGACCGCGCTGACGAAAGCGGCGCCGCTCATGAGCCCTCCTCCGTTGCCGGTGTGAGCGAGGTTGGACCACCACTGTCGGACGTGGCGTCGAGCGCCTCGACGTCAGCCTGCGGCGGCAGGTTGCGTCCCCACCCTTCACGGATCTCCCATATCGAAATGATCGGTATCAACTGTGTGAACGTGAAGTAGAGGAACACGAACATTCCCGCCGACCCCAGCATGATCAGCAGCTCGACCGTGCTCGGACCGTAGAGGCCTTCGGTGTAGGCGAGACGCGGCGTGCTCAGGCTCGGGACGACGATCAAGTAGCGCTCGAGCCACATGCCGAGCAACACCCCGACACCCACGATCGATGTTCCCAACGGACCACGGCCCTTCGGGAACGGCAGGATGGCGAGTGGGATGGCGACGTTGACGAACACCATCAACCACAGCAGGTGGCCGTAGGGTCCGGTGAGGGTGTGGTGTACAGCGTCTTCGTCGGCGCCCCCGCCGTACCAGGTCGTCAGGTGCTCGGCAAAGGTGAAGTAACCCCACAGCAGGGTCATCGCCAGGAACAGCAGACCGAGATTGTTGAAGGCCTTGTCGGTCAGATACGCCTTGAGCCCAAGCCCCCAGCGCAACAGCGCCATGGCCACCATCAACACCGCGATACCCGAGTAGATCGCTCCCACCACGAAGTAGGGACCGAAGATCGTGCTCTTCCAGCCCGGCACCTGAGTCATGGCGAAGTCCCAGGAGACGATCGTGTGCACCGACACGGCCACGGGAATGATCGCTACGGCCAGGACCCCGATGCCGGCTTCCAGCGAGCGCCACTGCCCAGGCGTGCCGCGCCAACCCAGCGACACGATGCTGTAGAACCGCTTCTTCCAGCCCGTCGCCCGGTCGCGAACGATCGCGAGGTCGGGGATCAGAGGCAGCGCCAGGTACAGGATGCTGCCCGTCAAATAGGTCGTGATCGCGACCGCGTCCCAGACCAGCGGCGAGCGAAAGTTGGGCCAGAGGTAGCGGTAGTTCGGGTAGGGCATCAAGTAGTAGAAGAGCCACACCCGACCGAGGTGGATCAGCGGGAACAAGCCGCCGATCATCAGGGCAAAGACCGTCACCGCCTCCGCACAGCGGGTGACCGGGCGGCGCCACTCTGCGTTCGTGACCCGCAGAATCGCGCTGATCAGCGTGCCCGCGTGCGAGATGCCGATCCAGAAGACGAAGTTGATGATGTAAAAGCCCCAGAACACCGGCCGGTTGATGCCCGCAACGCCGATGCCTTCGCGGATCTGGTAGCCCCAGGTCAGGAAAAACAGCAGCGCAAAGAGACCCGAGACCAGGCTGCCGACGAGCAGTAGCGGGCGCGGCTTGAGCAGCCGCTCGACCATCTGCTCGTCGAGCCGACGCACGTCGGCGGGCTCAGCGAGCTGGACTGCCTTGTGACTCAAGACTCGTCTCCACGAGAAGTTGTGCCCAGGACACTCACTCGGAGACCGCCTCATCCACGTCGTCGTGAGCCTCATCGTCAGCCGAGCTCGCGCCAGATATCGGCGGCGGACTCCACTCGCCGGGCTTCAGATAGGTCACCGCCGGCTTCGTTCCCAGGTCATCCAGCAGATGGAACGCACGGTCACTCCGACTCCAGCGCGAGACTTCGCTGTCCGGATCATCGAGGTCTCCGAAGACGATCGCCTTGGTCGGACACGACTGCGCGCACGCGGTCTGGATATCACCGTCAGCCACCTCGCGCTCCTCGGCGGCAGCGTCGTCTTTGCCTGCCTGAATACGCTGCACACAAAACGTGCACTTCTCCATGACTCCGTCCGGGCGAGTGCTCACGTCGGGATTGAGCTGACGATCCAGCGGCTCCGGCCACTCCGGGTCGAACCAGTTGAAGGTCCGCACCGTGTAGGGGCAGTTGTTGGCGCAAAACCGGGTCCCGACGCAGCGGCTGTAGACCATCGCGTTGAGACCTTCGGGGTTGTGGTAGGTCGCGTAGACCGGACACACCGGCTCACACGGCGCCGACCCGCACTGCTGGCAGAGCACCGGCATGAAGCGAGTCTGGACGTTGGGAAACTCGCCCTCGTAGTAGCGCTCGATGCGCAGCCACTGCATCGTGCGCCCGGCACGCGCCTCGTCTTCTCCAACGGTGGCGATGTTGTTCTCGGCATTACACGCCACGACACAGGCCTCGCAGCCCGTGCAGCGGTCGAGATCGATCGCCATTCCCCATCTCGTCATGATTTCTTGATCTCCGAATCGGAAGGCCGGAACAGACGGGAGCGAACAGAGTCGGGAGCCTGCGGCTGTGAGCCCCGATCCGGCTGCGCCTGACGACGCCTCGGACTCGGCCTCAGCGACACGAGACGACGCGAAACCTGGGCGTCGAGGCGGAGCGACGCGTGCTGTGAGCCCCACCCAGCCGGAATCTCCTCATGCTGGTAGAGACCACGGCCGTAGATCGGTGCTTGCTCGTCGTAGGCGGGCATCCCGATCCGCTCCACGGACACCGAGACGAGCAGCGATGGCGCCGCGGTACCGTCGATCGCCTGGTCGCCCACCAGATCGAGCACGTTGGCGCCCCGGCCTTTGGCGTAGCGACCGAAGTCGCGATGACCAAACCCGAGCGGCACCGCCACGCAACCCGGGCGAAGTGCCGGATCGATGAACGCCGGGAGCTCGAGACTCCCTACGTCACTCGTGATCTTGACGAGCTCTCCGAGATGGATAGCCAGCTCGCGGGCGTCGTGCGCCGACAACTCGGCCCAGGCGCCCCACTGGAAGGTCGAGAGCGGGTCGGGAAGCTCCTGCATCCACGGGCGGTTGGCCGCACGTCCATCAGCCGCTTTGACCGTCTCGAAGGGAATCAGGGTCATCGAGGCAGCTGCTGGACTCGACTCCACCGGATCCGCGAAGGTCGTTGCGTCTCCGGGATCTGCCAAGGGGGAGTCCTCACCGTCATCGGCCACCGGTTGCTCACCCGCCACCACTCCTCCCACTCGAAGAGCGCTACTGAGATAAGCCGCAGCCGAGCGCGCCGACCCGCCATCCGGCAGCCTGTCGAGATTGGCACCCAGAGCCGCCACGACGACGTCCCTGAAGCTGTCCCAGGGCATGTCGATCGCCAGGTCATCGAGCGTGGCGGCCATCGCGAGGAGCACGTCACCGGGATGCCGAGCCTCGCCTTCCGGCTGGACCGCCGGCTCAGCCAGACCGAGCGACGCGGTCGGTCCGGCGGGGATCGGCTCTACAGCGACAAAACGCTCCAGGTCGGTCTGGATCGGCAACACGAGATCAGCATGCAGGGTGGTGTCGTCGAGGAACGACGACAGAGCCACGATGCCTCCCACGTCCCCGAGCCGCTCCTCGAGTTGCCAGCCGGCTGGCGCCAGATGAACGGGATCAGCCTCGCTGACGATCAGTAGATCTACTTTTGCCCAGTCACCGCGAAGCCGACTTCCGAGTGTCGAGAAGCTGGCCACCTCGGGAAGATCAGGCGCGACGAACGTGCCGAGATCGAAGCTGGACGGCGCACTCACGCCGCCTGGGCGCCCCACCGCTCCCAGCAGCAGATCGAGTCCGAGTCCGGCGATGGCTGCGCCCAGTCCACCAGGAGACGTGGCGGCCGAGCCCCCCACGACGACCAGAGGGCGCTCGGCCTCGGAAAGCTCCCGCGCGAGTCGCTCGACCGCCACCAGCGGAACGTCACAGGTCTCAGCTGCTGCAGACAGCGAGGGAGGCTCCCCGGGGAACAGCGCCCGATAGGCCTGTGCGGCCTCC
>JANQPS010001255.1 GCA_028285365.1 Thermoanaerobaculia bacterium
CGCGACCTACTCGTGCACCAGCTATTCGCCTTACGAGGGCTACCGCATCGCCTTCAACGGCACCGAGGGTCGCCTGGAAGCCTGGATCAAGGAACGTCAGCCGTGGGACACCGAGCCCCACGACGAGCTCCGCCTCACCGACAACTTCGGCCAGACACGGCTCATCCAAATCCCACACGCCAGCGGCGGCCACGGCGGTGGCGACTCGCGCATGCTCGACCGGATCTTCCGCTATCCCGATCGCCCGGACCCTTACCGTCAGGCTGCGAGTCTGAGAGACGGGGCGATGTCGGTGCTGATCGGATTTGCCGCGCGTGAAAGCGCGAGAACGGCCCAAGCCGTCGAGATTGGTTCGCTGAGCTCACTCGAGCCGAGGGTCGAGCGCGGCTGAGCGATCGACCGATCTACTGCTGCGAGGGCTGCAGGGGTGTGGATCCACGGCACGGTAGCTGAGCGCGGCGGATCCGGATCTTGCCGGGCTCAGTGGTCTCTGAGACGAGACAATTCATCTTGACGATCTTGCTGAGCGCCTTGTCCCACGGGGTCTCCTGGAGCTCGACTGTAAGGGGCACCGGAGCGATCTCGGGGTCGAGTAGCATCTCGGCTCCGGTCAAGGTCGAGAGTGTCGCCAGGACGTCGCGAAGATCAGCGTCACGTAGCGAGACGCTGATCTCCTCACCCGAGTACGCAAACTCGTTGATCAGGCCAAAAGGACCTTCGAAGAGTCCGGTGCGCGCGTCTTCTCTCAGTTCGCTTTCGATCACTCCAACGCCGAGCAGCAACAGCCATTCGAAGTCCCGATCGTGACTGAATGCAGGGTGAGTCGACTCAAAGGGATCAGCGAGGAGAAACACGTCTGAGTCATTCACGAGATGCTCCGAGAGCACCTTCGTCGAGACCCTGTCTTCACCCGGGCGTGCAACGAGAGTTGTGAGGTCGAGAAGCAGCTGATCTCCAGCGCGAGATGTCGCGACCTCGAATCCCAGACCGAGCCCAGGGTCCTGGCCCTTCACCAGATGTGAAGCGATGATCATCACTTGCCCCCGTTCGCCACTCCGAACAACCATCTTCGGCGCAGCAAGAGTCTTCGCCCGCCCTGCGACGACGGCGTTCGCCAGCCCTGTCTCGTTGGCGGCAGTAACGAGATCCTTGGACGACAGCCGCCCCACGCGCAGGTCGGGAAGCACCTCCGGCAATCTCCTCCAACGAAACGCTGCACCGTCCAGCAGCCCCTTCTCGACGACGAGCAACTCGGCTCTGAACGACACGAGTTCTTCGTTGGCTTCGGCTCGAACCGGCTCACTCAGCACAAAAAGGGACGAGAGGCCGAGGGACAAGGAAACCGCACTGACTGCTGTCAGTGAGCCGACCGCCGTCATGGGCAAGGCGGCCGTGGCGACGAGCCGTCTCGCTCTGCTTGGCCTATGGTCGATCTGTCGGTTCCGTCGAGGCATGCTCTTGTCTCCCTCACGGTCCCTTGTGAGCTTCGCCTTTCGATGCCAGCCGGGTTCGCTCGGACCGAGTTCTTGCCGTGCTCGCTCGAGCAGGCGCTCGATTCGTCCGGTCAGGTCTGAATCTGATGCTGCCGCGGCCAGTCCGCGTTGGCGGCGTCCCCGCTCGAGGGCCACCAGTGCCTCCACGAAGTCCAGTGGCTGGTCACCAGCCGCAAGGTCGTCACAACAGCGTTCTCGCTCGAGCCGCAGCTCACGAGACAGCCAGTGCGCAACAGGGTGGTAAAAGAGAAGAGCCTCGACGAAGGACTGAATCAAATTGGCCATGTAGTCGTGGCGCCTAACGTGCGCCAGCTCGTGTAGCGCAAGGGCCTCGAGTTGTGACGGCGGCAGCCCGGTCAGAGTACTGAGTGGAAAGACGACTATTGGTCGAAGCACACCCATGGCATACGGCGAATCGCCTTGCGGGCTTTCCCGCAACTCAACTCTCTTCACGCCAAGCCTGAATGCCAAGTCATCGAAGCGATCGGCGAAGGGATGCTGCGAAGGCGATGACCTTCTCAGCAGGCGGCGACGCTCGCCGACGCCGTCAAGAGCCAGTCGGGCCAACAGAACTGCCGCTCCCACCTGCC
>JANQPS010001256.1 GCA_028285365.1 Thermoanaerobaculia bacterium
AGGCGCCGACTCGGGCGGCTGAACGAGTGCCTCCATCTGTCGCCGCCATACCCGCGAGTACGGCGTGAAGACAGAGAACGGAGCCCCCTTCTGCGTGCGCACCTCTTCGGGTTCCAGAATCACCCGGTCCTTGCTGGTCCTGACGTCGACGCCGTCGTGGCGGAGCGCCTTCTCCACCGCGCTGTCTCGCAGGCATGCATACGGAGAGGAGTCGCGATTGAAGACAACCACGTCCGCACGCGCCTCTCGCGCCAGCTGGGCCAACACCCGTACGGGATCGCCGATCCTCACCGCAAGACCGCTACCACGGGCCTCCAGCTCGGAGGCGAGGCGAGTCACGTTCTCCTGCAGGAATCGCACTCTTGGTGACGACGGAGCCTGGCCGATCAACGCAGGGTCCAAGACAAAAACCGGCAGCAGTTCGTCGGACTGTGCAGTTGCGTCCCTCAGGCCGACGTTGTCATCGATCCTGAGATCGTTTCGAAACCAGAAGATCACTCTCATGTTCTGACCCATCCTCCCAGCGTAGACGAAAATCTCGGAGCGACAGCGGCGCTAAGCCACAGCGCGATCGGGCGAGGATCTAGCGATCGCGGAGCTCGAATTCGTCGCTCGAGTCTCCGTCTCGCGCTCGACCCCCTCGTCTACAGAGACGTCAATCGGGGAGAACGACCTTCAGTTCGCCTCGGGCTTGTCGCATCTGACCTGACTGAGCAGCGTCGCCGGAATCGCATCTCCCGACAGCGCTTTCGCCGCCACGACTCCGACAGATGAGACGCGACAGATGAGACGCGACAGATGAGACGCGACAGATGAGGCTGCCTGACGAGCGGCAGATACGGAGACGACCAACCCCTCCAGGTGATCTGACCCTCAGTCGGAGCGCAGTGTCTCGGCCGGATCCGTACCCGATGCCGCACGCGCGGGAAACCAGCTGGCTGCGACGGCCGTGAGAAACAACAAGCCTGTCGCAGCCACCAGGGTCGTCGGATCTCGAGCCTCCACACCCCAGATCCGACTCTCGAGGAAACGAGCTGTCAGCCAGGCTCCGACGAGGCCAAGACCAATCCCGACGCCACTGACCCACAGGCCACCCCTGAGAACCTGGCCCTCCACCTGACGCCGCAGCGCGCCCAGCGCGAGTCGGATACCCATCTCACGCCGTCGCTGACCCACCGCGTAGAGCAGCGTTCCGTAGAGCCCACCCGCCGCAAGGAGCAGTGCCACGAGCCCGAACGCAGAGAACACGAGGGATTCGAAACGACGGGACGCGGTCGAGTCCGCGATCTGGTCTCTCATGCTGACCACGGTGGGAACGGGCAGATCGGGATGAACTGCCCAGACTGCTTCCCTCAACATCTTCTCGACTCCCACCGGTGAAGCGTGCTCGAATCTGATCGCCACAGCACCCAGTGGTTCGCCAAAAGGCACCATGTCGATTGGCACGTAGATCTCTGGCACTAGAGCCTGGTCCAGGCCGAAGTGTCGGATGTCACCCACCAGTCCGACGATCTGGAGCTGCGCATCTTCCGTTTGCAGTGTCCGCCCGACCACACCCTCGGACGTTCCGAACACGGTGGCCGCCGTCGACTCGGGGATCACCGCCGGATACGGCTGCGCGCCACCTTCGGCCCGCGACCAGGCCACCCCTTGACGCAGCTGGACCCCGAGCGTCGGGAAGTAGTCCTCGGATACCGGATGGATGAACAGTGCATGTTTCGCTTCTGGATCTTCTGCAAGGGGATCGGTGAAGCCCTGTCGCCAACAACACCGTCCACCACCGGTGAACGAGAACGGCATCGCAAGACCGTAGGTCGCCGACTCGACTCCGGGCAGCGCGGCCAGAGCCTCACGAACAGGGTTCATGATCTGGCGGTACTCGTCGCCCCCTTCGAGTCCTGTCGGCGCCAGCGGCACGACCCATACGGTCTCTGCGTCGATGCCGGTCTCTTGCC
>JANQPS010001278.1 GCA_028285365.1 Thermoanaerobaculia bacterium
CAGGTCACAAGGGCCGGAGTGCAAGCCAGGTGGCCTTGGACCTGGTGAACCGAGCGGGCAGCTTGGAGGAGCTGTTCGAACGTCGCGAGCTCTGGGCCAGCGCTGCCGGCATTGGACCCGCCAAGCGCGCTGCGCTGCTCGCAGCTCGCGAGCTTGCGGTGCGGCTGTCTCGCGCGCGCATACCCGAGCGCCGTTCCATCGACCGGCCTGCTGCGGCGGCAACGTTTCTAGCGCTGCGCTACGCGTCGCGCGAGCAGGAAGTCGTCGGTTCACTCCAGCTCGACAGTCGTCACCGCCTGATTCGAGATGTCGAGCACTTTCGAGGAACGCTGACGCGCGCGGCCGTGGAGCCTCGTGCGATCCTGCGGAGCGCTCTCGACTCGAGCGCAGCGGGAATCCTGCTCTTTCATACCCATCCGTCAGGAGATCCCGATCCGAGTGACGAAGACGTAGCGTTCACGCGCCGAATGAAGCGAGCGTGTGACGTGATCGGCGTCACGCTGGTCGATCACCTGGTCGTAGCAGGCTGCGGTCGCTGGGCCTCTCTTGGTGGACACGTCTCGTGGTAGCTTCGCGCCGATGAGTGATCTGGCCCCAGCCGTGGATCGTAGGAGTGATTCAGAGCCTCACACCAAGCTCCGTGGAAGTCTCAGGGTAGGACACCTCGAGTGCCCCAGCGGGGTTGCGGGGGACATGTTTCTGGGGGCCTGTCTCGACGCCGGTGCACCGGTTGCGGTTCTCGACGAGGTCGTGGCTCGACTGGGTCTGGAGGGGGTGTCGATCGAGAGTCGCTCGGCCCTGCGTGGCGGAATGCGGGGCACGAGATTTCGCGTCCTGAGAGACGGCCTTCCGATCGAGGGACCCGATCCTGAGGAGGTCCCTCGGGCTTCAGATCGTGGTGAGCATGATCACTCTCACTCTCACTCTCATTCCCACGAGCACGAGCACCCCGAGCAGAACGGTGGCGACACGGATCACAGCCATGCTTGCGGGGGGGCCGTTGAGGGGCTTGACCACCACCACGGCGCGGGTGGGCAAGAACATTCGCACTCTCATCGCAGCTGGTCGGAGATTCGGCAACTCATCGAGAACTCGGACCTGCAGGCTGAGGTGCGAGAGCGGTCCTTGGAGCTGTTTGCCGACCTCGCCGAGGTCGAAGGTGACGCGCACGGGATCGACCCCGGTGACGTGCACTTTCACGAGGTTGGAGCGATCGACTCGATCGTCGACATCGTCGGGAGCTGCGCAATGTTTCAGGCGCTCGGTCTGGAGCGCCTCACCTGTGGAACGATCGTGGTCGGATCCGGAACCGTGGGAACGGCCCACGGGCGGCTGCCCGTGCCAGCACCTGCCACCGCCAACCTGTTGAAGGGCATTCCGACGCGCGGGGGTGGCTCCGGCGAACTGGTGACTCCCACGGGCGCACTTCTTCTCAAGCATCTCGTGTCGGGTTTTGGTCCACAGCCACTCTTCGTTGCCGAGAGTCATGGATACGGACTCGGCAAGCGCGATCTGGCTGATCGCCCCAACGCCGTCCGGCTCACGATCGGAACCGAAACCTCACCCGGTGAGTCGCCGCAGGCCCTGGCTACGGGGCGCGTGACTGTTCTGGAGACCCAAGTCGACGACGTCAGCGGAGAACAGCTCGGTTGGGTGATGGAAGCGCTGCTCGAAGCCGGCGCGCTCGATGTGTTTGCGGCTCCGGTCCTAATGAAGAAGGGGCGACCAGGACAGCTCGTGTGCGTCATCGCAAGGCCCCATGAAGCGCAAGGGCTAGCCGAGCTTCTTCTGCGCGAGAGTGGCAGCCTGGGGTGCAGGTTCCGTGACTCGGATCGGTTCGAAGTCGGTCGAGAGGTTCGCGAAGTCGCTACCCGCTACGGGTCGGTTCGCATCAAGCTGGCAGCCCACGTCAGTTTCGACGGTGCGACCCCGGAGTACGAGGACTGCCGCGAGCGGGCTCTCGAGCATGGCGTCAGGTGGAGGGAAGTCTACGAAGCGGCTGTCGAAGCTTGGAGGTCAGCTCGGTGAGCTTGGCGCAGGCAACGTCCCGTGTCGATTCGGGTCTTGCGGCCGACCAGCAGGTCTTCTGGGCAGCGTGCGATTGCGGAGCCATCGCGGAGGAGGCTCGGCGTCGTCTGGATCTCGGGCCACTGGCCGCCGTAGCTTTCGGTAGAACCATGGCTGGAGCCGCCATGCTGCTGAGACTCAGTTCGAAACGGACTCGCCGACTGGAGGTCGTCGTCGAAGGTGACGGGCCTCTCAAGCGAGTGCGTGTCGAGGTCGACCGTGACGGCGCGGTGCGAGGACTGGTGGCAAACAAACACGTTGCGATCGAAGGTCCGGAGCTCCGAGTCGGTCCGGCGATCGGTGAAGGCCATCTCAGGGTGATTCGCGAAGAAGACAACGGCCGCGTGTACGAAAGTCGCGTGCTCCTCCAGTCGGGTGAGATAGGAGTCGATCTCGCGCACTACCTGAGCCAGAGCGAACAGCGTTCGTCCGCGGTGCTCGTCGGTGTTCTGGCGAACCAGGATGGCATCGCCTCGGCTGGAGGACTGCTCATCGAAGCCCTGCCCGGCTGTAGCGCAGAGGTCATTAGTGAGCTCGAGCGACGAACGATCGGGTTGGGCTCGGTGTCCAGGGCGCTTGCCCGTGAGGGGCTCGGCGGCATTCTGGAAGAAGTGATGGGCCACTTCGACCCAGTGAGCTTGTCGACAAACTCTCTGGAATATCGATGCCGATGTGGACGAGACAAGCTGGCAAGCCGTCTCGCGACGCTGGACGAAGCCGAGATCGAAGAGCTGACGAGTGGTGGTACGGGCCCGATCGATGCCGAGTGTGCCTACTGCGGCGAGATCTACTCGTTTCAGCGGGACGAGCTCGTCAGTCAGCGTCCAGCCGACGGTGAGGTCAGCTGAAGGACGAAGACCCCGGACTTGCGTTGGTGCTCGAGGCAGTCGACGCGATTGTGGTGCGACCGGGCTCTGCGGTCGACTGCCGAGGCAGGGCAGGGCCCGAGTGAGACTTGCTCTCGAGAGCTTCCAGTAACCGCTGACGGCGCGTGCCGCGCCTTTCGGCCTGGTGCGCTCGTCAGGCGCCTGCAGGCTGACCGGCGAGGAGCTCCTCGCACATCTGCACGAGGCCGCGCGGAGCATCGGGTTTTGCGAGGAAACGGTCGGCGCCGGCGTCGAGGATGCGTCGCTGAGTCTCCTGAGTGGAGTCGCCGCTGATGGCGAGGAGTCGAAGGGAGTGGGTCAGGCTCTCCCTCAGGCGACGACAGAACTCGAAACCGTCCATGTCCGGCATGTAGATGTCGAACACGACGAGCTGCGGCCGTTCCGCACCGATGCGCATCAGCGCCTCGACGGGGTGGTCTACGAGAATCACTTCCGTGTTGGGAAGACCCTTGCTGAGAATCCGGCCGAACAGGTTGAGGACCTCTGGCTCGTCATCCAGAACGACCACTTTGGGGGTGAGCTCTGCGAACGCGGGGGGACTGGGCAGGCCGTGGCGACGCAGGAAGTCGAGGACCGCAAGGTGGGTGATTCGACGGTGGCCTCCAAGAGTCTTGAAAGCTTCGAGTTTCCCCGCCTCGATCCAGTCGATGACTGTCGTGGGAACAACGCCAAAGAGTTTTGCTAGCTGATTGGTCGTATATAGCCGATCGCTCATTTGAACCTAGAATAAACAGTTAAGCCGCGTTCAGCAGGATCTACGGCAATTTGATGAATATGACACCCTCATAGAAATTATATACGCAAGTCTTTGGCACAGCACGAGTAATCGGAGGAGCCAGGCTCCTCGATCCCAAGAAATACCGACCGCTCGGTAGTTCTTCACGAGCACATTCGGCACCGCCTCTTGCGAATCTGAGGCGGCCCTCCGGGTGCGCCTGGTGCGCCGAGAACCCTCGAGGTCAGCGTCTGAGACGACGCGAGGGGAAGCCAGGAGAAGGAGGAGTGTCGAGCGGCGCTCGAACACTCCCTTCTTGGGCCTCTGAGAGCTATCACGGGACCGCTGAGCAGCGGCCCTCGGCTCAGCTAGTGCTGCTAGGAGCGATCACTACCGCCACGGGGTGGTCGCCCGCCTCGTGGCGGACGACGGCCACGGCCGCGAGGACCGCGTCGATCTCCGCCGCCACCTGGCCTCCGACCGCGACGCCCGTCGCGTCCGCCATCGCCTCGGCCGCCCTCAGAATCGTCTCGACCACGACTGGGGGGTTGCGGGTACTTCGACGGATCGAAGTCGGGGGCTTCCATGATCACCTGCTTGCGCGACAGTCGGACGCGACCGGTGTTGTCGATCTCGATGACTTTGACCGTCATCTCGTCTCCCTCACGAACCTCGTCCTCGATGTCCTCGACGCGGTAGGGTGCCAGTTCACTGATGTGAACCAGTCCGTCCGTGCCAGGCATGATCTCGACGAAGCAGCCATAAGGCTCGACTCGGCGCACCTGGCCGGTGTAGGTCTTGCCGACTTCGGGAACCTCGGTGAGGCGCTCGATCATCTCGATCGCGCGATCTGCAGCCGTGCCGTCGGGCGAGGCGACGGTCACTCGACCCTCGTCGTCGATCTCGACCTGGCAACCGGTTTCTTCCGTAATGGATCGGATCGTCTTGCCGCCAGGGCCGATGACGTCGCGGATCTTGTCCTTGGGAATGGTCAAGGTGTGCAGACGTGGAGCAAACTCCGAGAGCTGCGCCTTCGGAGCCTCGATCGCCCGTCCCATGGCTTCGAGGAGCTCCAGGCGCCCGGCCCTGGCCTGGTGGAGGGCCTGCTGCATGATCTCCTTGGTGACTCCAGCGATCTTGATGTCCATTTGCAGGGCGGTGATGCCATCGCGAGTTCCGGCAACCTTGAAGTCCATGTCGCCGTGATGGTCTTCCTGCCCGGCGATGTCGGTCATCACGGCAAACTGATCGCCGCTCTTGACGAGTCCCATGGCGACACCCGCAACCGGGGCCAGCATGGGAACACCGGCGTCGAACAAGGCCATGGATCCGGCACACACGGTAGCCATCGACGACGAACCGTTGGACTCGAGGATCTCTGAGACCACCCGCACGGTGTACGGAAAGTCGTCGTCGCTCGGCAGGACCGGAATCAGGGCCCTGCGAGCCAGGACTCCGTGACCGATCTCGCGTCGGCTCGAGCCGCGCATGAACCTGACCTCACCAACCGAGAAGGGAGGGAAGTTGTAGTGGAGGAGGAACTTCTGGACAGACTCGCCCTCGTACTCCTCGATGATCTGAGCATCGCGCTTGGTACCGAGGGTGGCAATGGCCAGTGCCTGGGTCTCACCACGCTGAAATAGCGCAGAACCGTGGACTCGGGGCAACAGGCCAGCCTCGATGTCGAGCGCTCGGATCTCGTCGAGGCGTCGACCGTCGAAACGAGTCTGGGTACCCAGAACCTGCTCGCGGAGGCACTCGTCTTCGAGGTCGGAGACGATGGAGCGGATCTGGCCCCGGGTCTCGTCATCGTCTTCTGGCACTTCGTCGAGAAGCCGGTCGATTACGGCTCGGACGGCGTCTCGGCGCTCGAACTTGCCCTGGGTGTTGAGAGCTTCTCCGAAGTCTTCCCAAATCGTGGACTTGACCTTGTCGTAGAGCTCCTGGGGGTAGGCAGGTTGCGGCTGCCAGTCGGGCTTCTCGAGGTTCATCTCCCGGAAGAGCTCGTGCTGTGCAGCGATGATCTTCTGGATCTCCTGGTGGGCCCCGAAGATACAGTCGAGCATCTGCTCTTCACTGAGCTGATTCGCCGCCGCTTCGACCATGACGACGGCCTCTTCGGTACCGACGACGATGAGGTCGAGATCCGACACGTCGCGCTCGCTGTTCGGAGGATTGAAGATGATCTCGTCATCGACCAATCCCACTCGTACGGCGCCCACGGGGTGGTAGAACGGGATCGGCGACAGCACGAGGGCCGCCGATGCGGCGTTGATTGCCAGAATGTCCGGGTCATTCTCCTGGTCGGCGGAGAGTACCGAGGAGATGATCTGGGTTTCGGCGAAGTAACCCTTCGGGAAGAGGGGGCGCAACGGCCGGTCCGTCAGTCGGCAGGTGATGATCTCTTTCTCGGTCGGTCTGCCTTCGCGCTTGAAGAAGCCGCCCGGGATGCGACCGGCAGCGGAGGCGTACTCACGGTAGTCGACGGTGAGCGGAAGGAACCCGCGAGGGGAGGAGTTGCGGTCGATGCAAGCCGTCGTGAGGACGATGGTGTCACCGAAGCGCACCGTGCAGGCGCCATCGGCTTGTTTGGCGAGGCGGCCCGTCTCGATGGTCATGGTGCCGCTGCCAATGGCTATGTCTTTGCGATATCTCATGTGTTCTTCTCTTTCATTCGGTCTGTGGCCTCGTCATCTCGCTCCGCCGATCTGAGAACGTCGTAGTTCTCGAGACGATCTCGAGAGATCTAGAGAGATCTAGAGAGCGGTGAGGAAGCCGTGGTAGCCGATCGGGTCGAGGCCAGGCGTGTTGCCCCGCTCGCTCTCACGGCTCGGCCGACATCGAGCAGCAGAAAAGCCGCTGTCAGCCGCTCATCACGCCGGGGGGTCGCCTTTAGCCGGCCGAACCCGGTTGCTTCCTGACCTCGGCGTGCCATGGTCCAAGCCTTCGAGCGACAAGCTCGGTCAGCCGGGACGGAGCCCGCTTCGATCGTGAAGCGATCCGTGCGTGGATGATGGGGGTTGAAATGGGTTGGAGGAGGACGCTCAGCGCTCTCGGTGAGCGGGGATCCACCCTCTGATCGATGTTCGCTACTTACGAATTCCGAGTCGTTCGATGGTCGTCTTGTAGCGGTCGTAGCTCTGGGAGCGGAGGTAGTCGAGTAGGCGGCGGCGGCGTCCAACGAGCTTGAGGAGCCCGCGCCGGCTGTGGTGATCCTTCTTGTGAACCTTGAAATGCTCGGTGAGCTCGACGATCCGGTCGGTCAGTAGAGCGACCTGGACTTCAGGCGAGCCAGTGTCCGTGTCGTGGAGTCGGTTTTCGGTGATGACCCGCTCCTTGACGGCTGTTGATTGCGGCAAAATACACTCCTTCTTACATTTTTCCGCGGCGGATCCTAACACGTTCGTAGCAGACTGCGCACTAACTTTCGTCGCAGTCGAAATCGAGCGTCGACAGGAGCCTCGGTACGTTCGGCCTGCTCGGGATCAGCCGCGGAAGACGATCTTCGGTGCCACGGCGCCGGCACCCTGCTCCCCGAAGCGCTCTACGAGCGTGCCTACGGCGATGAACTGGCGGCGGCTGTTGTCGATGCGGATCCAGTCGCCCTCCTCGGCATCGGCGAGCTGTGCGACGATCGTCTGACCGTTGAGGATGCGTCGTTCTTGCTGAGCGTCAGCCTGAACGGAAGGGAAAGGCAAAGTGATGTCGTCGAAAGGAATCCAGCTCATACCCAGCGAGTCGAGCTCCTCGATGGGTTGACGAAGCTCGAGGCCCGGGATGGCGGTCTCGACGGAGAACGGGCCGATAAGTGTGCGGCGAAGCGCACAGAGGTGTCCCCCGAGCTCCAAGCGATTGCCCAGATCGTGGGCGAGACTTCGAGCGTAGGTTCCGGATGAGCAGGACAAGTGGAAGCTCAGGGTGTCGGTAGTCGGCTGCGTCAGCAGTGAGAAGTCGAAGATCTCGACCTGGCTGCGGTGCTCCGGCACCTCCTCACCGCCACGCGCCAGCTCGTAGAGCTTCTTGCCCTTGACCTTCTTGGCGCTGTAGGCAGGGGCGATCTGCTCGTAGGTGCCGAGGAAACCAGCCATGATCTCTTTCAACGTGGTCTCGTCGACGTCGTCGACAGGCGTGGTCGAGACGACCTCGCCGGAGGCGTCGTAGGAATCGGTCGTGATCCCGAGCTTGATCGTTCCTTCGTAGGACTTGGGCGCCTTGATGAGGAAGCGAGTCAGTCGGGTGGCCTTGCCGACCGTCAGGAGGAGAAGGCCGGTGGCTTCAGGATCGAGGGTTCCGCAGTGGCCAATCTTCTTCTGACGCAGTGCTCGTCGGGCCCATTTGACGACGTCGTGAGACGTGCAGCCGGCGGGCTTGTCGATCAGGAGGACCCCGTCGGGGCCGCCCTGAGGGTTGTGCTTCTTGGCTGACATGTCGTCCTCAGTCTGTCGCCCGAGAGACGAGCCGTTCGAGCTCGTCGACGAGTGTGGAGCGCACCTGGTCTTCGGTGCCGGACATACGGCAGCCGGCCGCATTGCGATGGCCGCCGCCGCTGTAACGGCGAGCGATGCTCTCGACGTCGAGATCACCGCGACTCCTCAGCGAGATCTTGAACTCTCCGTCCTCGATCTGACGGATGAGTCCCACGACCTCGACGCCCGCGATGGAGCGGGGATGGTCGATGAGTCCTTCGGAGTCCTGATGAGTCGCGCCGGCACGCTCGTACATCCGCGGAAGCAGGAGGGCGGTGGCGACGGCACCATTGCCCGCGAGCTGCAACGAGTCGAGCATCTCCGCCAGCAGTCGGATCGAAGCCTCGGAGCGTTGCTCGTAGAGAATGTGTGCAACGCGCTCAGGTGACGCACCGGCTGCTACCAGATCACGCGCGTTCGTAAAGGCACGTTCGGTGGCGTTGGAGAAGCGAAAGCCGCCGGTGTCACTCACCAGGGCTAGAAAGAGACTGTTGGCGGTGGTTTCGTCCACCGCGGCATGCAGCGCTTCAGCGAGCTCCAGGACCATACAGGCGACTGCAGGGGCTGCCGGGTCGACCCAGTTGTGGGCACCATAGAAGCTGTTGCCGAGATGATGATCGATGTTGACGACCGTCTTTCCCGCGAGGAGCTCAGCCAGCCCAGACCGATCCGGGGTAGGGCACTCGATGAAGATGACCGTGTCGATCTCCTCGGGCCAGTTCGCGGGAGGTTGCGACCCCACATGAATGCTCTCGGAGCCCGGCAGCTGCTGGTAGATCCCCGGCGTGGGGTCGAGATTCCAGATGGTGACCTGCTTGCCGAGACTCTCGAGAACGCGCTTCGTGGCGAGCTCGCTGCCGATGGCGTCGCCGTCCGGATTCGAGTGACTCGTCAGGAGAACACGCTCACTCTGGCGCACGCAGGCGAGCAGATCCTCCGGCAGAGGGGAAGGTGGCTGAGAAGTGTTGTTCATGAAAGCTCTTCGATGAGTCGCCGGAGGGAAGTCACAGTGTCAGCAGAGCGTGACGGTGGAGGAGCAGGAGTGAACGTCGGGAGAGAGCGAGAGGGCAGAGCACATGGAACAGAGAGAGAGAGAGAGAGGGAGAGAGAGCTTGGTCGAAATCCGTCGAGCCTCAGCTGGCATCCGGGTCCTCGAGCGAGTCGAGAAGCTCGGTGATGTGCTGAGCGTGCTCGGCTCCACGGTCGAGCTCGAAACGAAGCTCCGGCACGGCTCGGACGCTCAGAGCGGCTGCCAGCTTTCGGCGAATGTAGCCTCCGGCTCGCTGGACCGCCTCGATCGTCTCGCGACGACGGTCGTCTTCCGATTCGAGCGAGGAGATGAGGACTGTAGCGTGGGAGCCGTCGCGACTGAGCCGGACCTCGGACACGCTGGCGAATCCAACTCGCGGGTCCCTGACGTCTTGCTGCAGTATGCGACTCAACTCGCCCCGGATCTGGTCTTGCAGCCGTGCGTTTCGATGAGACATGAGATGTGCTTC